>NZ_JBBMQZ010000034.1:0-41559 GCF_038900275.1 Pseudoalteromonas sp. AS71
TTTCACCCAAATTTGTATGCTTATCAGCATAACATTTCTTTCTTAATGGGTGGCCAAATTAACTATGCCACTACAACCCGTCGCTTGAACAAGTGCACAGTGATGCGCATGTTTCTATGCTAGATGAGCAAGCCGATAAAGGTATTTCTACACAATCGGGCAGCGAAGAGTTTGAGGCACTCATCCCACACTTACCGGAAATGGGCTTGCAAAGAGTGTCGTGGAAGCATTACGCAAAAACACAGCAATTGTTAGTTAAAGAGTTTGTAGACTTTAAAATAGCGAATGCGCTCTTCGATTTTACGTTAATGAATGGAGATACAGAGCAGCGCTTAAGTCAGTTATGCTTTTTAGTGTGTGAAGCAACCGAGAAAAACACCCCTTTTATGTTAAAGCTACCGAGTAAAACGATAAACACAAATACCGGACAGCATCATAAGCAGCAATGTTTAGCGTTATTATGCTCATATAATGGTGGTGTTTAATGAGCATAATTAAAAACGAAAAAGTAATAAATTTTTCACTGTCTTTTATATATGCCTGTTTGATTGTATTTTTTATAGCGCATTTACCCCTTGTTTTTGTTGGTGTACTTGCACTTATTTGTGCATGGAACTTTTACATAACGCTGAGTAATAAACCAAAGCCAAATGCTTGGCTGGCAAACATACTCGCAGGTGTGTCACTAGTTTTAATGCTCTACACCATAGGCATGTCGAATACGGTTATTTTATTTGTGGCCATGCTGCTACTTGCTAGTTTATTTAAGCTGCTGCAGGCTAAAACCAAAAAACACTATCATGTAATTACAACGCTTACATTTTTTTCACTCTCATCTGTGTATTTATTCAACCAAAGCATTTTAACGACTTTAACTGTAAGTGGTTTATACATATTAAACTTTGCAGTACTTGGCCTACTCGAGTCCAAACATAATTTAAAAATAGCCTCTAAGCAAAGTGGGAAATTGCTACTTTTAGCGCTTCCTTTAGCTATATTTTTACTGCTTTTTTTACCCAAAATGCCCGCCTTTTGGCAACTTCCTGGACCTAAGCTTGCAAAAACAGGGCTTTCTGAACAAGTCGATCCATTCGATATCGCAAAGCTTTCAAATTCAGATGAACTTGTATTTAGAGCTAAATTTAACGAAGAAAAACCTGTAGCGCCTTATTATTGGCGAGCAATCGTCCATGATGAATTTAATGGCAATGCGTGGCTTACGTCTGACTTTTTAAAATATAATAATTTAAAAGCAAATACGCAGAGCAAAAATGATGAGCAACTTATTGCAAGCTACTCAGTTATTACAGAGCCTGCTACACAAAAGTGGCTTTATGGTTTAGCCTATTCCAGTAGTAACTCACAAAATGTTGAAGGTAATTCGCTAGGTTTATTGCGAAAAAAAAACCGACAAGCTAAAAACTTACAATACGATGTAAATAGCTTTAACTTTGCAACTTTACCGCTTGGCGAATTTGAAGAAAAACGCTACAAATACCTAACCCATAAAAAGAATATAAAAACATCATCACTTGCTAAAAACTTAAAGCAAAAAACACACTCTGACCGCGATTTTTACAATAGCTTATTGCAATACTTTGCAGGTACGGGATTTACTTACACGCTAACTCCTACACCTATGAGCGGCGATAATACCATTGACCAATTTTTATTTGATAATAAACGAGGTTTTTGTGGTCATTATGCAAGCGCTGCTGCGTACATTTTTAGAACTGCAGGTATACCCGCTCGATTAGTAAGTGGTTATTTAGGCGGTGAATTAAATCAAGATAATAATACGCTAACAGTTCGCCAGTACGACGCACACGCATGGGTAGAAGTATATTTACAAAACGAGGGTTGGGTTATTTTTGATGCAACCGCCGTTGTTGCACCAGAGCGTTTAAATGGCTCACTTTCTCAGAACGAAGAGCTGAATAACGAATTTAAAAGTAATCTTGATTTTGGTTTAGTGAGTTTAAGTAATTTCCCCGCTATTAATTGGTTAAGGTTGGAACTTGAAAATCTCGATTATCAATGGTCTAGCTGGGTACTTGGTTTTGATGAAGAAAAACAAAATGATTTTTTAAAATCAATTTTTGGTAGTAATAATATTTGGCTTGTACCATTAATAGTTTTATTAACAGCTGGTTTTTGTTTTGTAGGTTATTTTGTTTATTTAAACTTACCAAAACGTCCGGCTAAATTAGCGCCTATGGTTAAAGAGTTCTATGAAATAAAAGCATGGGCGAAAAAACAAAAAATAAATACACCCGATAATTTAACACCTAGTCAGCAGTTACGTTTTTTTGCTGAGCAACTTCCTAATTCTGCACAATCTATAAACACATTTAGCCAGTTATTTAACCAAGTTCGCTATGGTAAAAAACCTTTTACGAAAGAGCGTAAAACTCAGGCTAAAGATCTGATAAAATTAATTAAAATTTCCAAATAGAGAATACTATGAATGCTGTTGTTATAGGCGTTATTTTAATGCTCGGGCTATCTCTGGCTCGCGTTAACGTCATTGTTGCCATGATCATAAGTGCTTTAGTTGCTGGTTTAACCGCAGGCTTGGGTATAAAAGAAAGTGTTGATGCATTTAATTCTGGCCTTTCTGCTGGAGCTGAAATTGCACTAAGTTATGCCATGCTTGGTGCGTTTGCCGTTGCTATTTCTAAGTCGGGTTTAACACGCATTCTCGCTGATAAGTTACTTGCTAAAGTAAATGCTAAAGGCAGCGGGAATGAAACATTTTTAAGTTACTTCATTTTATTAATTATTTTAGGTTGTGCGATTTCTTCGCAAAACTTAGTACCTGTACACATAGCGTTTATTCCTATTTTAATTCCACCGTTACTCGTTGTTTTTAATCAGCTAAGGTTAGACAGGCGTGCTATAGCATGTATTTTAACATTTGGATTAGCAACCTCTTATATGGTGCTGCCTTATGGCTTTGGGGGTATTTACTTATATTCTATTTTGCATAAAAACCTGGTCGATAACGGCTTAGACATTGTAAATACACAAGTCCCTATGGCGATGATTATTCCTGCATTGGGTATGTTTATTGGATTACTTATTGCGGTATTTATTACCTACAAAAAACGTCGTGAATACACAGAGCTCCCATTAACAACTCAGAGTAAATCAGCTGATGTCGAAAAGCCTAAAAAAGTGATGATTGTAGGACTTTGCGCTGTGTTAGCCTCACTTGTTGCACAAAACCTAAGTGGCTCAATGATTTTAGGTGGTCTAGTAGGTGTAATGATATTTAGTGTATTTGGTGTAGTTAAGTGGGAAGAAAACGGCGACGTATTTAGTAAAGGCGTTGCGATGATGGCGATGATTGGTTTTATTATGATATCGGCACAAGGCTTTGCATCGGTTATGCAAGCTACTGGCGATGTAGCGAGCTTAGTACACAGTGGAGCCGCCCTTTTTGATGGTAATAAACCCCTTGCTGCAGGTGTTATTTTGTTAGTTGGTTTATTAATTACAATGGGAATTGGTAGTTCGTTTTCAACAGTGCCTATTATTGCAACTTTGTTTGTACCTCTATGTTTAGACCTTGGCTTTTCTGTTATGGCTACCGCTGCACTTGTTGGTACTGCGGGCGCTTTAGGTGATGCAGGTTCCCCTGCTTCAGACTCAACACTTGGCCCAACCTCAGGTTTAAATGCCGATGGTCAGCACGACCATATTAGAGACTCTGTTATCCCAACATTTATTCACTTTAACATTCCGCTGCTGATATTTGGCTGGATTGCAGCAATGGTGCTTTAATACCAACCTGCATAAATCTTTGATCAATTTAACGAATTAAATTGCACTATAACGTCGTTAAAAGTTTTTTATTTACGACTGCATGGATGCAGGAGGTAGAGCAATGCAGGGAGCAATTGCCGAGAACAACTAGATATAAAAACTTTTGCCTAGCGTAATCTTCTTAACGTTAATAGACCCCATATATAAGCAGATTGGTATAAGTAGTATTCTGTAAGTATTAAAACATTTAATTAAAAGCTAAATGTAACTAAAAAGGTATGTTTAAAGCATGCCTTTTTTGGTTCTAACAATTCTCAGCCTTATCAATTGGTCCCCTATTTTGATTACTTTATTAGTAAATATTAATTGAGCTGTTGAGATTGCATTTAATAAACATAAGGTATGATGTGTTCTTTATGGGTTTTTATATAAGCACCTACTAAGGTGCTTATATAACTTTACTCTATCTTGTATTTAAAGCTTTAAATTAGTCAAAACCATAAATCATTTTATCGCATACTACCGGTGTTGGTCTGTGGTTATCATCAACTGCAACAAACGTAAAGCTACCACTAATAGCTGAGTGCTTATCGTCTCTGTGCATCGTTTCTAAGAGTATATCTACATCAACTTTTAAGCTTGTGTTACCTACATGCACTACTTTAGCTATTAACTCTGCAAACGTACCTGCTGGTATCGCTTCTTTAAAATCAACTCTATCAGAGGATATGGTAACCAAAGGCTTACGACAAAAACGAGTCGCCGCTATAAATGCAACTTCATCCATCCACGCCAGTGCATCACCACCAAATAATGTATTGTGATGATTGGTGCGCCCTGGAAACACTGTTTTAGTTACCGATGTGGTTGAGTCTTCAATACGCTGAGCAATTATTGCATCGCGATTTACGTCAGTCATAATCTCTACTTTTTGTTTGCTAATGTATCTTGCATTAGTAATGCAGGATCAAGGCGTTCGCCTTTCCAGTTAAAACGCCAATCTAGGTGAGGACCCGTTACACGTCCTGTTGCACCAATTTCAGCTACTTTGTTGCCTTGCGTTATTGTGTCACCCACTTTTACGTCAAGCTTACTCAAATGAATGTAAGTTGAGGTAATACCATGACCATGATCAATAATTAATGTACCGCCTGAGTAATATAAATCAGGTTCAGCATATACCACCTTACCACTAATAGGAGCATAAACAGGAGAGCCTGTTTTATTAGCGATGTCTAAGCCAAAGTGTGGCCGACGAGGCTCGCCATTAAAATAACGTTGGCTGCCATACACACCCGATATACGCCCTTCTGCAGGCTTTAACACAGGGTCTAAAAAGTACAGTAAATCAGAGTCAACTTCTCTCGCTTTACGAACAGCAACAGCTTCGCGGCTTATACGTGCACTGACTTCTTTTGGCGGAGATACATACTTTTTAGCTACACCAGTAATTTTATCAATTTTGTACTCGCGCTTAGTAATAGCTATCGATTGTGAATGCGATTTACCCTTGTTATCTACCCATTTTAAAGTATGAGTAGTATCAGCGTCACGACCAAAACCAAATACAAAATCACCATTTGGCGAAAGCTTTAAGCTTTTGCCATCTAAACTTACTGATTTAGCGTTTTCTAGCTTACCTGTAACTAAACCGCCTTGTGTTAAATGCCCTTTTAACTCAAGCGCCATAGCACTAAAGCTAGCAGAGGCGACAAGCGCTGTTGCTATAAGTGTTTTAAACATAACTAATCGATCCTTTTCCAACCCCTTCATAAGCGGTTACTTTTACTGCTTTTTCTGGGTATTGGGCTTTAATTTGGCCAGCTACATGTTCAGCAATACACTCTACAGTGGTGTCTACTGGTAAAATGTCGCAACGAGACTCGCTTATAGCCATTTCAAAATAGCCTTGTGCCGATGTGTAAGCAAAACATACATCATCCGCTTTGGCTGTTAGGTGTTTTAAATCAGGTGCGTTAATTTGATCTTCACTAGTGGCTAAGTAAATATCTTCCCACTTTTGAGACCATTCTTTTTGCAATCGCGGCATAGAGATGCCGTCTAGGCTAATACCAATTTGAGAACGATGCCCATGAATAATACGTTGGCAATTACCGTCATGCTTTTTAAGGCCATGGCTGTAATGATAGTAAAAGCTCTGGCTGTGCTCAGGCTTAAGAGACAACTCAATTTTTTCTATGTTATCTGGTAGCTTTGGTAAAATAGTCGCAATTAAAAATTCAGTTACCGATTCAACAGTGACTTCGTTTGCGTTAATCATGCAATAAGCTTGATGAGGAGCACTCATAGCCAAGTGGTTGTTTTCACCAAATGTACAGTCGAGTGTTTTATGCTCGTCAAATTCAGATACAGTGCCATTAAGGCCCGTAGGAATTGCTAATCGGTGATCAATACACTCATCTATAATGCCTTTAATTTGCTTTTTAACTAAACCAAAGTCTAAAACCATAGACTCTTCGTTAAGTTTACCGTGCAAAGTTAAATCAACAATCCAGCTCTCGCCAACGGCGCCGCGTTTGTTACATAAGTAAGAAAAATCAATCACAGTTAGTGAGTTAACAAAAAGGATCATAAACTTCCTTTAGACTGGTTATAAGACAGTGCCAATTATAATGATTTCTGATTGTAATTGCGCGGTTTTATAGTGCAAAAACCAATCGCGCTGATTGATTGGTGATTTAATATGCAATATTTTGATTTTTTAACTGCTCCGAGTTGTTTAGCGTACAAGTGTACGCTAAAGTACTTGGCAATTTCTAAGCGAAGATAAGTGTTATGGAACCTAAAAATAGCTATACAAAAGAAGATTTGATCCTTTGCGGTCAAGGTGAAATGTTTGGTGAAGGCAACTGCCGTTTACCAAGTGACAACATGTTAATGATGGACCGCATTACCTCTATTACCGCTGATGGCGGAATTCATGGTAAAGGCGAGATTGTTGCTGAGCTTGATATTGACCCTAGCCTTTGGTTTTTCGATTGCCATTTTAAAGGTGACCCAGTAATGCCAGGTTGTTTAGGCTTAGATGCTATGTGGCAACTAGTTGGTTTTTACTTAGGTTGGTCAGGTGGCCCTGGTCTTGGCCGTGCGCTAGGTGTGGGTGAAGTTAAATTTACTGGCCAAATTTTACCAACAAATAAAAAAGTAACTTACCGCCTTGTAATGAAACGCGTAATTAAACGTAAATTGTTTATGGGCGTTGCTGACGGCACTGTAGAAGTAGATGGCCGAGTAATCTACGAAGCAAAAGATTTAAAAGTGGGCTTGTTCCAAGACACTAGCGCATTTTAATTTTTAAATGCACAAACAAAAAGGCCTCCAATGTGGAGGCCTTTTTGCTTAAATTCGATTATTGATTTTAGGTTTTGTACATGTTGCGGTTTTCAATCGCTTCACGCCAACCTCCTAACCACTCTGATTTTGGATCTACTTGTTGATAAGGGCATAGCTCTTTTGAGCGACCTGCTAAACCTGCTTTAAAACCTTGAGAATGAGCTCTTTCTAAACGATCTCTTTTCTGTCTCTTCATCGGTAATATCCTCACCTTTTTATTTATATATTGTGTAGCATTAGTGAAATCTACATTTAATGAATAGTTAATAAAAATGTAAAATTCAAATCGTAAAAGCAATTAAATTGTTTGACTTTAACTAAGCTGCTGATGCAAAAATGAATTAACATTTAAAAAAGTAAGTGGTCATACAACATTTAATTTGACCGGTTTTATGCTAAATAAAATGCGACTCAATAATCGCTAAAATGTACTTAAGTACATAAATTACGACCTGAGTAATTTGACTAAGTTCCAAACAAAAATGTAATCGTGACACTTTTATTTCAGTTATTATTACTCGCCTAATTTGAACTATTTTTAAACAATTTAAATTTACACTTGATTATTTAAAGTTGATCGGTCTAATATATACCTATGAACAAAAATACATCAACACCAATACGCCGTGGTCGCCCACCTAAAATAGCCAGAGAGAACGCCGATACAAAAGCGTTACTTATTCGCACGGGCCTAGAAACACTAACCGAATTTGGTTTTAGTGCCACAGGCCTCGATACTATTTTAAAAAAAGCCGCTGTACCTAAAGGCTCTTTTTATCACTACTTTAAAAGTAAAGAAGCCTACGGTATTGCGTTAGTTGATGCATACGACAATTATTTTATTGCCAAGCTTACCTATTACTTACAGCAAGAAGATGTTCCCCCACTGGAGCGAATCGTTAATTTTACCCAAAGCGCAATTAAGGGGATGAAAAAATACGATTACAAACGTGGCTGCTTAGTCGGTAACTTAAACCAAGAGCTTAATCATTTAAGTGAAGAGTTTAAAACCAGATTAATGCAAAGCTACACCGCTTGGCAAAACCATGTAGAAGCTTGCTTAAACCAAGCTAAGCAGCAAGGCACTATTGCAAGCCATGTAAACACAAAATTAATGAGTGAGTACTTTTGGATTGGTTGGGAAGGTGCTGTTATGCGCGCCAAGCTCACTAAATCAAATACCCCACTTACTTTGTATACAGAAATGTTTTTACGCGCATTATTAACCTAATGCGTTTTTATTTATCAATTAAAAGACGATCGGTCTAAAAGGATATCCCATGAGTAACCCAATTAAAGCCATTGTTATTAATAAAGAAGATAATAACTATAGTGCCTCATTATCGACTATCGAAAGCAGTGATTTACCAAACGAAAACGTTTCTATTGACGTGCTATACAGCACACTTAACTATAAAGATGGCTTAGCAATCACTGGCAAAGGCCCCGTTGTACGTAGTTTTCCTATGGTGCCAGGTATTGATTTAGTAGGTACGGTTACAAACTCCACCAGCGATGAATTTAAAAGCGGTGATAACGTAATATTAAATGGCTTTGGTGTAGGCGAAAAATATTGGGGTGGGCTTGCTCAAAAAGCGGCACTTAATAGCGATTGGCTAATCCCCTTGCCTGCTGGTATTTCACCAAAACAAGCCATGCAAATTGGTACCGCCGGTTATACCGCCATGCTAAGTGTTATAGCTCTTGAAAAACAAGGTATTACGCCTGAGCCTGGCGAAATACTGGTAACGGGTGCTAATGGTGGCGTAGGCAGCTTTGCTATTTATTTATTAAATCAACTTGGGTTTAACGTAACAGCAGCAACGGGCCGATTAGATCAAAGTGAGTATTTAAAAGAGTTAGGCGCTAAACACGTAATTGACAGAAATGAGCTTTCAAATCCAGGTAAGCCGATCCAAAAAGAGCGCTTTGCTGCCGCAATAGACTCTGTAGGCAGCCATACACTTGCCAATATTTGTGCATCATTGAAATATGGTGGCGTAGTAACCGCCTGCGGACTTGCACAAGGTATGGATTTACCAGGGTCAGTTGCGCCATTCATATTACGTGGCATATCGTTAATGGGGATTGATAGCGTAATGCGCCCTAAAGCCGACAGAATCGAAGCATGGGATCGTTTAGCTAAATTAGTAAGCGCTGATTATTTAGATAAAATTTCGACAGAAATATCACTCGAACACGTAATTGATAACGCAGAGCAACTTATGGAAGGTAAAATTCGTGGTCGTGTTGTAGTTAATTGCCAAAGTTAAGATATTTACTCTGTTAAAGCCTCGTTATTAAATTTATAATGCAATTTGTATTTTAATAACGAGGCAACACCTATGAGCAACCAAGAACTTTTCAGTAATAACCCACTGCAAGGCGTAAAATTAGAACAAGTGGTTGAAGAGCTGGTTGAACAATATGGGTGGGAACTCCTACACGCTTATTTACAACTTAACTGCTTTAAAAACAATCCTGATATAAAATCCGCAGTTAAATTTTTACGTAAAACACAATGGGCACAAGAAAAAGTAGATAACTTTTACCTTTATCGTCTTAAAAACTTACCTAAGCCTGATGATGTTCAATACGAATTGCCGCCACGAGATCGTGTGATCCCAGCTGATCATAAACCTGGTGAGCCATGTGAACTTAGCTTTGTTGACGCTAAACGCATTATAGAAAAGAAAGAATCAAAGCAACGTGCTCGCGATCGCAAACAGCGTTCAAACTCGAGTAACCCTTGGGGTAACTAAAAACTTACTAATTTAAGGTCGAAGATCTATTTATAAGTAGCTCTTCGACTATCTTCTCATTAACTTCAATTATATCCGCGCTACATACAATAAATAACAATCAATATCCCCGGTTTTTCCAAAAGTCTGTTTCAGTGCGCTCTGCCTCTAATACCACGTTAAATGTCTTATCCGCAATAACTTTGCCATTAAGCTCAATCGTCATACGCCAATCACCCAATTTATTTTCTATTGGCAGCCAAAGCGTATCGCCTAAGTAAAAGTTCCAATCGCTATTTTTAACGTATACATCGCCTTCAAATGGGTCCATTACATCGCCGTTACTATCTGGAATATCTGGATGGTAAATACAATAATGAAGCTTTTCGCCTTTACCTTTTTTAATATTTACGATTAAACCAAACTCAATATCTACCTCAGCTATTACATTTGTTGTAAATTGCTCTATTTGTGGCAACGCCTTACTTTCGCTATCCCACGTGGAGTAAATGCCGTGGCTTTGTAGCGTAACAACAGGTTTTATTTTAGCCATTAAGATAGCCTTTTATATTACTTAATTACTGTTAGTTTAACTTTTTGAAATTTTAAAATAAAACACAATCTAATACACCTTAATGCCCGTACTGCTAAAATGTCGTACTTTACAATACGTCTATTAACATAATTGCTAGTTTGTCATCATTGTTTACACACTATTTGCACAATTGCTGATTATTGTATGTATAACTTAATTGATCAGGTGTACTGCAATGAAACAACACGCGCTAATAAATAAAAAACGCAACATAGTAAATGGTTTAAAGCTCACTTCTCTTGCTTTAATTGTTTCATCGTTAGTTGCATGTGGAGGTGATAACGAAACCTTAGCTGATAACTCAACAACTACAGATTCATCCCAAACCACCACAGATAATGGCACAGGTACGAGTAGCTCAACCCAGGGCGTACTTTGTGAATATAGCTACAGCGAATATAACGAGTCAGAATCAGTACAAGCCACCAGCGCAGCAGATTGGTCATGCACAGGAACTACACGCGACTTAGTAGCTAATGGCATACCCGACCATGAAGTAGGCACTTTTCCTAATGCCGACAACCCAAATACTATTTCTGAGCAATCTTTAAATGAAAGCTACACACTTGAGCCTGTAGAAACAACACAAGCAACTATGCTTGGTGGTCCTCGTGGAATGATAGGCGTTGTACTTAACGGCATTAAAATAGACGCAGGCACAGGCGGGAGTTGCGATGATTCGGGCACCGATTGCGATTTGGGCGACAACAGCGGCAACTGGAACATCGAAGCCCTAAGCCAAGACACGTTTAGTTTTGGAACAGACGACAACAACGCACACGTACAACCCGATGGTACATACCACTATCACGGTATGCCTGAAGGCTTTGTAGCACTGCGAGGTGGTAATAGCACCAATATGACTTTAATAGGCTGGGCAGCAGACGGCTTTCCTATTTATGCACGTTACGGCTATTCGGATTCAAGTGATGCAACTTCAGCCCTAACCGCAATGACCGGTAGCTACCAACACGTAACAACCGTAAGCGCAAATCGCCCTTCTACCGATATATATCCCTTAGGTACATTTGGACAAGATTGGGAATACGTAGCAGGCTCTGGTGATTTAGATGAATGTAATGGCCGCGTTGGCGTAACACCTGAGTTTCCCGATGGGATATACCACTATTACGCAACAGACACTTACCCGTTTTTTCAACGCTGCGTTAAAGGCGAAGTTTAGTTAGGAGTAAGCTATGCCTTATATAAAATCACATCTGCTAAGTATGACTACCTTGGGTTTGTTGATTATGCCAAATTTAGCAAACGCACATTTAATGGTTGCAGAGCACGGCACACTAAACTTTGTTGATAATAACGTGTTTATTGTACTTTCAATCCCTATGTCGGCTTTTAAAGGGGTTGATGAAAATAAAGATGGCAAAATATCAATAGTTGAGTTTAATGCTCACAAAAAACAAATAAGTAAGCGAGTTACAAAGAACGTTTATTTAGCGGATCATCAGTATAAATTTACTATTGACGGACTTTTGCTAAACCCAGAAGCGTCGCATACACATAAAAGCGACAATATAGACCAAGTAACCATTACTGGGCGCTACTCTATGCCCAGTAAATTAACCAAAGTTAACTTTAACGTTAAGCTATTTAGTAACAATGAGCACAAGCAGCATTATCAAATAACAGCGACTAATATAACGCAAAAACTTACTCATCAATTTGAGCTATCACCAACGTCGCCCTTTAGTAAGGTGTTTTAATAATTAGTAATACTTACCAAATAATTAAGTAGCAAAGAGTACAATTTGAACAAACTTGTGCTCTTTTTTATCTTTGTCTTTTTATGCAGCTCTCTTTATTTAAGGGCTATTTCTACAAAGGTACAAGCTTGGGGTTTTTAGGAAAGTAATGCTCTTCTTGCTGCTCACATAAACTAAACTCACGGGTGTTTTTATAAGGGAGTTTCATAAAGCCCGCAACACCAACGTCAGTAATATTTACCGCGTATTGCATGAGTTTATTAAGAAGGCGTTTAAACTCAACTTCTTTGGTCGAATCGAGTAATCGGTAGTAATGGTGAATTTTCATTCTGTCCGGCAGTGCTTCAAAAATAATACAACCGGTATGATGAATTTGGTTAAGCTCAAATACGCACTTAATAACTTTTTTAGGTAGCTGTAGTTGCTCGTCAGGGTCTTTACCGTCTTCAAAGTATGAATGCGGGCGGGTTATGTCATTTGCTTTCATACTTACGACTTCGTATTCAAGCTCTGGTAGGCTATCAAACTTAAATGCCCCCGTGCCATCTCGCTCTAGTTGAATAGTTTTACGGGCATCAAACAAACAGCACTTAAATAGCCCTTTTTGATTAATCGCTTGCGCAAGCATAACTGTATTATTAATCGCATCACTAAACGCATCACCCAATGATTCGTCATGCATAATTAAAGACGATTCAACAAATAACGACTCATCTCTCCAATGAAAACTAAGCCCGCCTACTACAGGATACTTTGCTAATCGGCTTATAGATGCTAAAAATGCTTTTTCGGTATCGCCTGTATCAAACAAAAACTCTTTGTAATAACGGTCAAGTTGCGCGTCGTTTATATCTAGTAATTGTTGATTATGATCAGCCTGGCGTAAAAATTGTTTTCGTGAGCTATACACAACCGTATCTGGCTGCTCATCGCTACCATACCAAAAAGGGATATCTGCTTTTTTTTGTTTTTTAGCAAATTCAGGTAAATACGCTTTCGCCATAGTTGTAATGTTACGCATAAAGTAATCACCAGCACCATCACGTTGTGCCTTACTTTTAGAAAGCATACCGTCAATTACTTTAGCCAGCTCTTTTGGAAGCCCTAAGCTGCTTGCAGGTATAGCTTGTGCACCAAAGCGACACGACTGCGCCGACGCTAGCGCATATAACGTAGCGGCTACACCTTGTTCGTCAAATCGTGGGGATGATTGCTCCCCCGACATTTGCGCTTCACCAATAAAGTACACATCGCCCATACGCGCATTCGTTGTGCTTAAATCGCCCGACATTAAATCCATAAAGTTACTCGCAACAGGATTACCATCACTATCTAACTGTGCATACACAGAGCTACCCCAATCGACTAACGACAGCGCATCAGTGCTTGCATCCCATACAAGGTTTGAAGGCTTTATATCGCCATGCACTATAGGTTGTGGGCTAATGCCATTTTTATGACTGCGTAAATCAACTAGCACATTACGAAGCCTAACCGCGAGCGCCATTATTTGCGCGGCACTAAAGCGCCCTGTTTTAAGCGATACTTTTTCAAGGTCTTCACCAATGGCGCGTGCCATCATTAAAATCCCTTGTTTTTTAATACGTTCAAACGCATAAAAGGTAGGCACTAACGGATTATCAATTTGCGAAAGCATATACGCTTCATCTTCTAAGCGGTCACGCACACTTTGGGCAAGAGTAATACGCGAAAACTTAAATACCCAAGGTAAGCCGTTATCGTCATCTCCTGCAAACACAAAACCAAAAGCACCCGAGCCAATCATTTCTACATTTTTGTACCCCAGCAGTGTTAACTGCTTAATACAAATGTTAAGCCACTGACGGTGCTTTTTAGCATCGCGGTGCGAAAGCAAATAAACAGATTGCTCTTCGTTAATGTAAAAATTGCGGATTTCTTTGGCTTTCAATACGGGCTCTCTATTTTGTTAGTGTTATGTAGTCATTTAAAGCACTCGATTATTAGTTTTATGTAATAAGATTACAATAGCGTGCGGCGTAGTTTTTAAGTTACCCATCTTTACTCACCTCTAAATAATTACAAATAACCAACAAATGTTGCATCCAATAAATTATCTAAGCCGTATTTAACATAGCTGCATTAATAACAAATACATTAGATAGGGATTTTAGTCATGAGAACATTAGCAATTTTAGCGCTAGGCACTTTGTATAGTGGTTATAGCTATGCAAACATAGAAAAGTTAACCGTTTATGGTCACAGAGATGGGCTAATTGGTGAGTCAATCAGCGCATCTAGCGGTATTATTGGTCAAGGTGAAATTCAGCAGCGCCCAATGTTAAGAAGCGCCGAAATGTTAGAGTTAATCCCAGGTATGGCAGTCACTCAACATAGCGGCTCTGGTAAAGCTAATCAGTACTTTATTAGGGGGTTTAATTTAGATCACGGCACCGACTTTGCCACCAGCATAGATGGCATGCCAATTAATATGCGCAGCCATGGCCACGGACAAGGTTACACCGACCTAAACTTTATAATCCCTGAGTCTATTTCAACTATTAACTATCAAAAAGGCTCATATAGCGCAACCCAAGGTGACTTTTCAACCGCAGGTAGTGCTCAATTTCAACTTGCTGATAACCTAAAACATCACCAAGTTGAACTCAGTATAGGAGAAGATAATTATAGACGCGCTGTTGTACTGGGATCTACTAACATTGCAACAGGTAAGCTCATTGCAGCGGCAGAATGGCAAGGCTATGACGGCCCATGGGATGATATAAACGAAGATGTAAATAAAAAGAATGCCCTACTGCGCTATGTTGGTAAAGCTTTTGATGGTGACTTATCAATAAGTGCCATGGCATACGACAATACATGGAATTCAGCAGATCAAATTCCACAGCGTGCGATATCACAAAATTTAATTACTCAATTAGGCTCTCTTGACACCACACTTGGTGGCAGCTCTAGCCGTTATAGTTTATCTAGTAACTGGCAAGGTGAGCATATTAAAGCCAGCATTTATGCCATAAATTACGATTTAACTTTGTATTCTAACTTTAGTTATTTTTTAAATGATCCAATTAATGGCGATCAGTTTAATCAGCAAGATAGCCGAAATATCTATGGAACAGATATAAGCTACCAGTTTGAAACCAAAACATCAGATATAAACATACAACATACCGCAGGTATTGAGCTTCGCCACGACGACATAGATAACGTAGGGCTTTATAACACGCAAGCAAGAGAGCGACTTAGTACGGTAAGGCAAGATGAACTAAAGCAAACTAGCTACTCAAGCTTTTGGGAGTCTAAACTTTTACTTACTCCAAAACTTGAAGCAACCGTTGGCGTTAGGTACGACTATTTTGATACAAACGTGACTAGTATTACCGCCGTAAATTCAGGAAAAGCAAAGGATGATTTAGTAAGTTTTAAAGGGAGTTTAAATTACCGTTTTACAAATTTAGTAGCTGCATATGCTAATTGGGGACAATCTTTTCATTCAAATGATGCGCGTGGATCTACTATTAATATTGACCCTATTACCGGTGACCAAGCAGAGCAAGTTGACTTATTAGTTAAAAGTGAAGGCGCTGAAATAGGCGTCCGATTTGCTGATGAGCAAAAGTTTAATCTATCAGCTGCACTTTGGTGGCTAACACTCGACTCAGAGCTTTTATTTGTTGGCGATGCGGGTAATACAGAACCAAGTGATGCATCTGAGCGTTACGGATTAGAAATAAGCGCTTATTATTGGATTAACGACAGCTTTAGTATCGACGCAGAAGCCTCGTTCACGCATTCACGTTTAGATATTAATGACAATAATGATTATATAGAAGGTGCTGTTCCTGTTGTTGCAAGTACAGGTTTAAATTGGCACTTAAGTGAGCAATGGCAGTCATCAGTTAGAGTTCGCCATATTGGCAAACGTACATTAACTAGCGATGGTAACGAGCGTTCGGAGCCTTTAACAGTAGTAAATAGCGCAATTAGCTATGAGCAGACTCACTGGAAAGTAAACTTTGAATTACTTAACTTATTTAATAGCACCGACCACGATATAGATTACTATTATGCATCGCGTTTACCTGGCGAATCAGCACAAGGCGTTGAAGATAACCACTTTCATCCAATAGAGCCAAGAACAGCGCGACTAACATTAAGCTTGTTATTTTAGTATTAATTGAGATTTACAGTGGCACTGTATATAAAAACAGTGCCACTGTAAAACATACCCTTAGCCAATAAGTATCTTAGTAATTAATCCGATGCCTCAACAAGCTGGCTGATGTTACTCAACAATGCGAAGTTGATTTATTGAGTTAACAGCAACATGTGTTTGATAGTAATATTTATTGGTTTTTCTGCCTTTACTTAAAAAATCGATAGTTACCCGCTTCGCTTCACCTGTTACTTCAATTGTTTTACCAATAAAAAATGTGTCGGCTGATTGTCCGTATTTTTCTGTGAGTTTAGCAGCTACGTTTGAATCAATTGAAATTGTAATAGCACGTCGATCACGATAGTCAGCTTCGGTATTTAAAAATACGTCACCGTACTGAGAGCCTGCAGTTTTAATATAAAACTTAAATGTACCGCTAACACCTTGTGGCGCGCTCTGCTCCGAAAGAGCTATTAAATTCATATTAGCAGTAGTGCCTTCGCCAAGCGCCGGTAAGTTTTGTACAGAGCTGCAAGCACTAAGTGTTAATACACTTAAAAGAGTAAGGTATTTCAAGATATAACATCCTTTTTTATAAGTAGATGTTAATAGTAACATTTATATATTTTAAGTTTCTATAAAAGAAACAAATTTAGCCCAATCAAGGGCTAAATTTGTTATATTTTAAAAGTATTCGTTATGGGGCATTTCGCTGAGAAGGATCTGTTTTAAAGCTTTTTATCATTTGATGAGGATCTACATTTTCACTATGCTCTTTTGCAGCTTTTGCCCACCAAACCAACTGCCCAAAAGTACGGTGAAAATAATTAAACCACGATGACTGCTCTTCACCAGCTTGCACAGAGCCATTATCATTAAATACTTCTTGTGCTTTTGGTACGTGGATCATTGCTGATACAGGCAAACAGCCAAGCTCTGATAAAAACGAGCGCATACTAATTGCCGCTCTGAGTCCACCCCACTGCCCAGCAGAATAAGTAACAATAGCACTGGGCTTGTACGAAAAGAGTGAGCTACCAAAGTGATTAAGTAAGTCAGCGAGAGCTGGGCTCATACTGTGATTATATTCAGGGCTAACCATTACATATCCATCAGCCGCTTTAATTTTATCAGCTAAAGTATTTAGCATTGAAGGCGCCTTACCTTGAGCATAGGCAAAATGTGGTTTAAAAACTTGCTCACTTGGGTAATCAAGTGCATCTATAAGCTCAAACTCATGTTCGGAGAATTGCTCGTTTAAGCACTCCATGCAGGCTTTAGACACTCTCTCACCTAAGCGAGCAGGTTTTGGTGGCGTGCTGTTACGCACTGTCCCTAAAAACACTAAAAACTTCATATGTAATCCTCATATGTATTTGAATAACATCTAAACACTAACACTTTTAGCTATTGTGTATTACACATATCCGTTTTTTATTAATTTTGAACACTAATAATTAAATTTAAAACTGCGCTTTAGCAACCACACACTGTTAAAGGTTTTGTATCATGTGCTTATTTTGTCGTTCTCCATACTTTTTGCACATTTAGCCAGTAATATGCCACAGTATAAGTACACCAAAACCTATACTGAAAAGGATACAAGTAATGGGCTCAAATAATTACAGCGCGTTTGCAATCATTATTACCGCAACAGTTTTAACTCTAAGTGGCTGCGACGACTCACCAACTAATAAAAATACTAAGCAAGTCAGTAGCTCCCTTAGTGAAGTACAAAAAACGAATCAAACAATAAATTTATCTATGTTTAAAAAAGGGGCCTTTTTATCTGAGCCTAACATTGTTGATTGCGAAACGGCGCAAGGAACTAAAACTAAGTGTTATGAGTTAATTACATCAGGCGCACCCGCAGGTAGAGAGCCGGGTCCATTTTGCCCGCGCACATCGACCGATGGCGCTGATGTAACTGGCAGTTGGTTTAGTAAAGAAGGTACTGGTGATTTAGTTGATTTAACAGGCCAATTTGTCCTAAAGCTTGATGAATACTACGGCGATGAAAAGTGGGTACTTTACGACACTAAAACAAATGAAATTAGATATACAGCTACAAAAGAGTCTTGCGCTGGTGCAGCTCGCCCTGATGTTGAAGAGCAATATAAACAAAATTGTATTGAGTGTGAACTGTCGTATTTAGAAGATAATTTTTCATTAACGTATTTAATTCCTGTTACACCTATTCCAGCATCTGATACTGGCCGATTAAGAACAGTAGGTATAGCACTAGACGGTACTGAGCTATCAGGGCCTGCTCCAATTAATGCAATTTTAGAGAGCTATACCATTGCGGCATTTGATGATTGTGGTGGCCATATAAATTTACACCAAGGTTATCACTATCACTCTACCACTGGTTGTACTGACTCAGCTGCTACAGAAGGTGGACATGCACCTCTTATAGGTTATGCAATAGACGGTTATGGTATTTATGCAATGCGTGATACAAGCGGTAAAGAAGAGTCACTTGATGAATGCCGAGGTAATACAGATGAAGTAAGGGGTTATCACTACCACGCAGCCAGTCCTAGTGAAAATATGTTTATAGGGTGCCTACATGGAGAATCAGTTAGGCCTGCAGGTGGGCCACCAGGTGATCACAACGGTCCACCGCCAGGCCATGATCCTGAAAAGCATTAAAAAGGAGTTGTTATGTTTATAAAAAGTAGTTGTTTAAGCGTGTTTGGTATGGCTTTACTTGCAGCACCCACATTTTTAAATGCTCATTCAGGGCCGTTAAATGATGTTGCAGTTAAAGCCTGCGCAGATAAAGTAAAATCTCAATCATGTAAATACGAAGGCGGCCATAACGATTTATATATTGGCAGCTGCCAGTATATGGCTGATGATTTAATGTGTGTACGAAGCCAACCGATTCAAAAAATTGATAATGAAATTTCCGCCCCTATAAAAAGCCACACTCACGAAAAAGAAAAGAGTGATTTAAAAACCAACTTTAATAAAGCTATGTAAATTTAGGGCTAATTTTTATTGATAAACTCTTAATAAGCAGCACAACCATTTTATTGTGCTGCTAACTTTTAACGATATAGATAGCTCAGACCAATACCACTCCAAAACACGTTTTTTAAGGTTTGATCACCCACAAAACGCTCAGCGTTTTTATTAATTGCCATGGTGTAGCTAGTATATGCGTATACTTCAAGTTGCTTAATAACTTGATACGACACGTTAGCTGTAAGCTTAAGGTTGTTAATACCATTATGGCCATCACTTACATAACCTGCATTAAACCCTAGCCCCGTTTGAAAATCGATATTAACAGCTTCATTTATCTCGTAGCCTTTGTTTATCGCAAGCTCTATAAATGTGCCTTGAGAATCAAACGAATAATATGCGCCGCTAGTGAGCTGAAATTTATCATCGTAAAAATACGAAAAATCTAAGCTAACCTCATTGTCGTGATCATTAGAGGTATTTTCACGCGATCTTAAATGGTTGTAGCCAATAAATATATCAACGGTATTAAATAACTGAGTTGCGTAAATAGCATTTAAGTTAAACTCGGTATAATCGCTATCAACACCCGTTGCAACCCACGGAATAATAGCTATTTCATTATAATTAAATTCAGTTGCGATTGAGGCAATACCTTTACCCGCTAAATTGTCACGGCCCTCACTTACATATCGGCTTTCCCAAAGTGGATGCACATGAAAATCAAAACCGTCATCAACATAAGCTGTACTTGCCTCATCTAGCTTAATATTTCCGCCAACACCTAATTCAGGCTCAAGTGCATGAACGTCTTGGGCCTGCACTTTAACTAAAAGAGATGTACAAATAAGAGCTGCAAGCAAAGTACTCAATAACGTTTTATTCATTTATAGATCCCTAAAGCCAAAATATATGCGCGTAAAAAATAGTCGCACATAGTATTTCGCAATATAAAAATAAGCTATCAGTATTTAATAATTTGAATTTAAAAGATCAGGAAATCTAGCATTCATACATTTTTTATTCGCCACAATTTAAGGGTACCAAATAAGTAAAATGACCCATAAATGCAGCAAATTATCGAGCTTATAATCCAAAATTGAATAGAATTCTGGTGAACGATTTGGCTTGAAGTTAAAAAAGGAATGATTAAACCCGCAATACCTCGTATTAAATACACTGCGGTTATTAATACGAGTGCAGTTTTTAAAAATGGCAGTTTTAAAATGGCGCCTGCACCAGAGAGCGCATAAAAGCCCCAAATAGCAATAATAACTGAAATAGCTAAAGTTACATAAGTAGGATACATACTACCCTGCTCTGCCATTTGAGCCATTTGCTCACCAGCACCCAAAAGGCGATACCAGTCAGGCCCTCCAAAAACACAGGCTACATGTAAAAGTGATGCTATAAAGCTTAAAATGCCTGCTGTAAATAATGTATTATTATTCATGTAATTATAATTTAATGACTCATGTAGGCAACAAAGCCAATTAATAGCACGTAAAAGCTAAACCCGAGCACACAAATTAAATAAACATTTTTAGCATTATTCGCCTTAAACGATACGTAATCGGTAATATCGCTTTTAAACTTACCAAAGGTAACTATTTTTAAAATAGTACAACCTGTTGAGTAAATTAAAAAACCTAAAATAGTCTCTACCATTAACCAAATAAACAGATCAAATGCAAAACTCATAACGTTCATCCAATAAACACTGTAAAAATAGCCTATCAAATATTTATTAGATTACAAACCTAGTACCATCATTAAGGTGTAACAGTAAATTTCGTTAAACCTATTAACTGACCTGATTCGGTGACTACTTTTACTTGCCACTTACCAACAGAGTCTTTAGGAAAGTTTACTTTGTGTGTCCACGCTCTATAACCTAGTTCTCTCCCACCGTTTATATTTAACGTGATCCGATCAACTTCTTTTTTATTATGAAGCCACACATGAAATATTTTTTCGTTTAAGCCTCTTGGTGCTTTAACAGCAGTCCAACTATATAAACCTTGATGGTGCAGCGTATAAGAATCTAACTGTTTAATACTCCCTACTGGCTTTTTATGTTGTAAATCAACTTCATGAGCTAACGTAATATCGGTTAATCGCAGTGCTGCAGGAGGCACATAGCTTCTTAATTGCCACACTGCTGTGCTTAAAGCACATAAAATCAATACAAGAATAGGAAAACGCCACCAGCGAGCATTAGGCATTAAATTGTTTAAACTCGGAAGAGTAACCACTATAGCAGTTACAAGTGCGGCAGCTAAACTTTGGCTCGTTGTAAGGTTTAACAAAATAGGTAACGTAACAAGCAAAACAACAAATAAAGCAAAGTTATGAAACACGCTAAATAGCGTGCGGTTTCTAGCAAGTTTTTTATAATAAAAGGGATCGATAACCGATATAACTGCACACAAAGCAATAAGGGAAGTAAAAATTGCTTGAGGATGATCCCACTGCGTAACCGCTAAAAAAAATGGCAATGCAAAAAATAGGCTTTCTTGCTGCACCATTTGTAGCGCAAAACGCATTACGTTAGGAGATACAGCCACACCAAACTTTTCTTCTACTTTATCACGCAGCCAATTATCAATAATTAGCCACAACCAACTAATAAGTAAAAATATCGCAATAAATTGCGAAAAAGACTCTTTTCTATCTACAAGTGCAAAGCTAGCAACGCCCGACAAAAACGCCAGCACAGCCAATAATCCAGGCCGCTTTTGCATCGAGCTTATAAACTTAGCGATTATATTTTTACAGTAATCCATGTATGAGTGTTTCCGTACGGGTACGTACTTTATTATTTTTATTCAGAGAATGATTAGTTTAACCAAGTTTAAATGAACAACAGATAGATGGATGGATTTAAACGCGCCATTTAACAGTACATCAAACTAACCACTTTTAATTAAATAAAAGCTCTGCATAGCGCGTCATTGGTACGTTTATTAATTTTTGTAACGCGTGAGCTTTTACCAGTAATTCATCCTCACTAAGTGCAGGCATTTTATTGTTAAAAGCGAACACAATTTTATTACCGCCTTCAATAATAAAACTAAGAATCTTTCCTGCAAATTCTTTCTCAAGTAGTTGATCAAACACTTCCCTCTGCCCAATTTTGGTATGGCAAATATTAAGTACTAAAACACCATCAAAAGTGAGCGCATTTTTACAATCACGTAAGTAGGATGATTGCACCTGATCTGTCTCCATCCCATCTGAGCTATATAAATCAGAAAAAATAACATCTGTTTTTATCTGCGTTTTATTCATGTAGTTTGCCGCATCATCAATATGAATAAACAAACGTTCTGATACTGGGACTTCAAAATATTTTATAGCCATATCAGCAACGGCTTTACGGTATTCAACGGTATGTATAGCCAGCGCGGGAAACGCATGATAAAGACTTTTTGCTATAGAGCCCGCCCCAAGTCCCATTATCATCGCGGTTTTTAAGTGCGGTATAAAAAAAAGCGCAGCCATCATAGCTTGCGTATAAGCTAAGCTTAACCCGTTAATATTATTTAATTTAATACAGCTTTGATAAATTTTTCCGTCAAAGCTGAGAATAAGATTCTTTTTTGTTTGATATACATAAACAGGGCCATGCTCATCAATAGTTGATGCAATACAAGTGCCTTTGATATCCACGAATACTCAATAGGTGAGGTGATGAAAAACGAGTATAACTTAGTTAATGCACTGGCATTGCCATTAATATGGTTTATAACGCTTTTATTAATAGACAAACAGCTATGGATTTATAAATATAATAGAAAGTCGGTTTATCTTTTCTGCGCTAGATTTGCACAAGCAGATTTAATAATCCACTTAGAGCCTATCTAAGTTAGTTTGTTATTCGTCTTGCACTTTCCACTCTAATGATTCAAGTGGATAGCCTCCAAACCATTTTGCCGTTTCTAACACAAAGTGACTTGTTATTTTTTCTACCCCTAAAGTGTCTTTCATAATTTCATTACACACACTATTAAAGTCTTCAATACTTGATGCCATCATAAAGGCTATATAATCTATACTGCCATTAACCTTCATACAATCAACCACTTCACTATATTTTTTAATGCCTTTTTCAAAAACACCACAATGCTCGTAAGTATTACTTTTTAATGTAAAGTGGGCATATGCTTTTACGTTTACACATAACTTATCGACATTAGCGACCATTGCATAGCCAATAATATATCCACTATCCTCTAATGCTTTCACTCTTTGTAAACAAGCACTTGGCGATAACCCTATAATTGTAGATAATTCATTATTACTAATACGCGCGTTATTTTGTAGTTCGGTTAAAATACGACGATTTAGTCTGTCTAATTTAATGCTTTTTCTAACCATGTTAGTTCCCGTGTAAGTAGTTTATCTACCCTAAAATAAAAAGATTATGGGGTTTTAGCTTTAAATACTAAATTATATTCGGCAGACATACATCATAATAAAACATTAATCTTTCTAAAAAATTAATGTTAGTAGGAATTATGAATAAAACTCCCCAAATTTTAATAGAAACCTCGCTGGGTAATATCATACTTGAGTTATTTTTAGATAAAGCCCCAATTACCGTTAAAAACTTCCTTGAGTATGTTGATAATAACCTATTCGATGGTAGTAGTATTTTTAGAATCGTAACAGATGAAAATGCAGAACAAGCTGAAGATGCAAATGCAAAAATCAACGTAATTCAAGCCGGTCTGCCTCCTGAACACCCTAAGTTACTTGCCGGCATTGTTCATGAATCAACAAAAGAAACCGGTATAGAGCACCTAGATGGGACCATATCTATGGCAAGATTTGAACCGGGAACAGCCGATGGTAGTTTTTTTATTTGTATTAACGATCAGCCAGAACTTAATTATAGAGGTAAACGATATGACGATGGTTTAGGTTTTGCTGCTTTTGGACATATAACGCAAGGTAGAAATATACTTGAGAAAATTTATCAAAAAGCAGAAAAACAAGAGTACTTAAATAACCAAATATCTATCGTATCCATAAAACGATATTAAGTTACTGTATTTACTTTAATTCGAGCCAACGGCAGTATTGAGACAAAACATACACCAAGCAAAATTGTTCCCATTGTTATCACCCCAGTATAGCCGCTACCCGTTACAAGGGTGGAGGCACAAATAGGTCCAATGATATAACCAAAGCCCACGACAGTTTGAGCTGAACTGATGTACTTTCCTGAGCGATCAACATCAGAAATAACAGCAAATAGACGTGCACCAGCAATACTCCAAAAAAAACTAAATACACATAACGCAATCAAGTAACGAGTGCCTGTTAAACCATCCCCTAAACCCCATAACGGTAAAGCCATGAGTAATAACGAAATGAATAACAACCCTATATTTTTACCATGGTGCCCTATGTAAGCAAAGAATAGCGCACCGAGTAAACCTGCTATCATTGCGGTTGCTAACGCTTGAGAAACAAATGATAAAGTTAAACCACCACTGGTGCCTATTAGCGACATATAAGTCCACATACCACCAATACTAATATAAAAAAACAATAAACTTAGCAACCCTAAATTAAGTGATTTACTTGGCTGTTTAAGTACAAGATCCTCAGTGTCTATTAATAACTTATAGTCATCGCTTTTGCTTGGTAATAGTTTAACAACCGACAATGGCAGTGCATAAAAGAATGCCATGGCCACAAAAACACCAAGCAACGAAAACTGCTCATATATAATAGGAACTAGTACCAAACCAACTGCCTGCACCATAACAATGGCAGCAGTATAAAACCCAAACCAACGATTAGGATTTTTAGTCATACCGATAGCACTTATACCAACAGCAACTATCATGCCCTCACCTAAACCCGTTAAGCTGCGAATTATGAACAATAAAATAAAATCACCAACCAAAGCCGACAGCAAATTCCCTAATACTGTAACAATTACGCCTATAACTAAAACATGTCTAAAATTTACTTTTTTAATAAATACAGAAAAAATAAACGTCGCAAATGCCAATCCAACAGAATCAGTAGAAGCTAGCCAGCCAATTTGCTGTTCCGTCAACGATAAATTAATACCGACAACTTCTAGATAGACAGGTAAGAAGAGCAAAACAAGATAACCAATGGGCGCGGTTGCTAATCCACTTAATCCCAAGCGTAAATCTGAATGTTTTTCTGATGAGTTTTTATTATTCATTTTTATCTCTCCGGTGGCATTCGTCATTTCAATTATGCCAATCCGTTTAAGTATGGGTTTATTTAACAATAAACTTCTCAATAACTAGGCATTATTGTTTAGCACCTGCAGGAGCTACGTAATAGGTAAAAACAATATCTATAAAGAATGCGTTTATCTATAACCCTTCCTGCACTGCTAATTAAATTTCAAATATGATCTAGTTTCAACCATGTTGATAAAGAACTTGGGCTTGCTCCTGTGTAATGTAACCGTTTTTAATATCAGCAATAACTTTTTCTTTAGAGCGTTTTGCAGGATTTCCCCAGCCACCACCATTGCCTGTAACTAACCTAATTAGATCACCTTTATTTAAAGGATATCGGCTTGTTCTGCTAAAGCGTGCTTTTTCATTTCCTTCACTATCAAAAACTTGCACATAGTTACATGAGCCCTCTTTACCTTCGTCAATTCCCCAAGGAGCCGTTATACCGCGACCAAAAAAGCTAGAAATGTCGGTCCCATCAGATAAAATTCGATAATCGAGTACAACACCATTACCACCTCTAAATTCACCCGCACCCGCGCTCTCACTATTAAATGTATATTGCTCTACTAATACACCATAACGTGCTTCTGTTATTTCAATGGGTATATTGCTAGTTTCGCCATTACCAACACAAAATTGCCCTGATTCACCGTCTTTACCTACCGCCGCCCCCCAGCCACCAACTAATGGTTCAACCAATAAGTAAGCTTCGCCAGTGTCTGGCATTTTTCCTGATAAGTTCATAGTGCATACAGAGCCAAATTGCCCCGCAGTAACAACACCCGGAAGTACATCAGCCAACGCTTTACGAATAACATCTGAAGCGCACACCATAGCTTCAAAGTATGAAGACACGGGGGCAGGACGCTTAGCTGTTAATAAAGTACCTTCAGGGCAAATAACTTCTAATCGTCTAAAGCAGCCGTCGGTGGCAGGAGCATCGGGCTGAACAATCCCCATAAAAACTTCTCTTGCTGCTGAAATTAACACGCCCATCGTACAATTTATTGGCCCTGGTGCTTGATCAGATGAACCGGTAAAGTCGAGGATAAATGACTCATCGGTAATGGTTACTTTTACCTTGACCAAAAATGGACCATTGCCCATACCGTCTTCATCAATAACATCTTGTGCTTCAAAAGTACCTTTTGGTAACGTTTTAAACTTCTCTAGCACCATTAAATCACCATGTTCTAGTAACTTATCAATGGCGGTTAAAGTAACGTATTTACTATACTTACCCATAACCGATAAAAAGCGTTGCTCCCCAACTTTTAATGACGCTGCACATGCTTGTAAATCACCTAAAGTCATTTCAGGCAAGCGTACATTAACTTCTATTAAATCAAGTAAAGCTTGGTTAGGTATCCCTTTTTCAAATACCTTAATACCAGGAAATTGAAGCCCTTCTTGGTATATTTCTGTTGCATCAGCACTGTAACTTCCCGGATCTTTACCACCAATTTCTGTCCAGTGTGCTTTATTAGCTGTCCAAGCAACTAGTTCATTTTCGAAAAATATTGGACGGATCATACATACATCAGATAAGTGAGTACCACCACCTGCATACGGATCATTTAATATAAATACATCTTCAGGATAAATATTAGCGCTATCAAACTTAGCAATAATATTTTTTACACCCGCATCTAAGGTGCCTATAAATCCAGGAATACCATTGCCTTGAGAAATAAGGCGCCCTGTTGCATCGGTAACACCAATACCGTAATCAAGTGACTCGTAAATAATCGGACTTTTGCTACTGCGCTTTAACGCTAAAAACATTTCTTCGCCAATGGCGACCAATGCATTTTTTATGATTTCGATTGTAAAGATATCAATTTTTTTATTCATAATTTTGTACCAATTTAGTTAATTTATATAAACGACAACTTAATCTCGTAAATAAATATGCAATCCGCCAAAGTCATCCACTTCAACTCGATTATCTGGTAACACAACCGTTGTTGTTGTGCTTTCTTCAATGATTGCAGGGCCTTTAAACTTCATACCAGGCATTAACTTCTCACGGTCAAAAATAGACGTGGTTAGCCTTGTGCTATTATCGAAATCAACCCATCGAGTACCAATTAAGGCACTATCAGCACTCGTTGTTTTACTTTTCTGTAGCTTCTCAAGCTCTGCTTTATCTAAAATCCCAAAAGCAACTAAATGTATATTTACAACTTCAATTTTTGAATCATTTAATCTAAACGTATATTCTTGCTCATGTGTTTGATGAAACTTCTCTGATAACACTTCGATAAAATCGTGTTCACCAAGCTCAGTATTTTCTGGTAAATGAATTTTGACGGTGTGTTCTTGTCCGCTATAACGTGCATCAACATATAGTTCATGCTTAACTTTATCTTGCGCCATTCCATCATTTTTATAATCTAAATTCGCTTTTGAAATAACACCATCAAACGCACTAAGAACCTCAGCTTTACTTTGATCACTTAAGCAAAACCGGTGAGTTTGAATATAGTCTCTGCGTAAATCAATCATCAGCATTCCCCATGCAGAAAACACACCTGCAAATGGAGGAATAATAACTTTACGAGCATTCAGTTCCCGACCTAAAGCAGTTGCATGCAAAGCACCTCCACCACCAAAAGCCATTAAAGAAAAGTCACGTGGATCATAACCACGATTAACTGAGATTAGCTTTAGGGCATTTACCATATTAGAATTGGCAATATCTAAAACGCCATGTGCTACATCCATTGCTTCAACATTAAGCTTATTGGCTAAAGTAAGAAAAGATTTTTCTACAGCACTCAAATCGGGGTGTATTTCACCGCCAGCAAAATTCTCGCTGTTAATACGACCTGTAATTAAGTTGGCGTCTGTTGTTGTTGGCGCATTACCACCGCGTCCATAGGCAACAGGTCCTGGAGTAGAGCCCGCACTTTGAGGGCCTACATGTAAGCTATTAGCAGCATCAATCCACGCAATACTCCCGCCACCATTACCAATTTCAACGATATCTATTACCGGTGTTTTTATTGGGTAACCTGCTTTTTTAGCTGTTTTTTCTAAAACATATTCAGTTGTTATACGTGTTTTACCATTATGAATTAGCGAACACTTAGCTGTTGTTCCACCAATATCTAACGCCATTATATTACTGTCGCCTATTACAGCACCATACGCGGCAGCACCTAAAATCCCCCCTACAGGACCTGACTCAACTAACGTAATCGGGTTATCTCGCGCCGATTGTAAAGTAGCAATACCACCATTGGATTGCATAATAAAAGGATCATTTTTCAAACCATTAGTGCGTAACTTACTCTTTAATTTATCTAAATACTGTTGAGCAGGTGGTAATACATAAGCTGATAAAACGGTGGTACTTGTTCTTTCATATTCGCGCCACTCAGCCGAAATTTCATGAGATGCAATAACATTAACCTCAGGCCATAGTAATTTTAAAGCCACTGTCGTTTTAATCTCATGCTCTGGATTTAAATAAGCATGTAAAAAACAAATACCGATTGCTTGTACATCTTGAGATTTAAAATAATCGACCAAAGATTGTAAGTTACTCAAGTCAACAGGCGTAATTACATTGCCTTTATAATCAAGACGTTCTTGAATTTCCAGTCTCAAATGACGCTCAACAAACGGATTCGGTTTTTTATAGGTATTATTAAAAATATCGGGTGTATTCCCGCGTGCAATTTCTAGCACATCACGAAAACCCTTTGTTGTGATTAAGCCCGTTTTTACACCTTTACGTTCAGTAATCGCATTAATTACTACCGTAGAGCCATGAGCAAAAAAATTAACATCAGATAATTTTATATCAGCTTTTACAGCTGCATTTACAACGCCTTGTTCAAAATTTGGTGGCGTAGTATCACTTTTTACAGCTTTAACATTACCTTTATCAATATAAACAAGGTCTGTGAATGTACCACCAACATCTGTAGCGACTCTAACTGTCATAAATTACACCTTACGTAGTTACCTTACATGCGGTAACTATTAACTTGATTTGCTTAGCCGCATTTTTGCCAAACTAAACTTATAAATAAAAATTATTGCTAAAGACTAAATTCATCATGAACGAGGCTATTAACTTACATTAATAGCCATCTTATTTTTAGAAGTTATACCGAACTTGTACACCAACTTGCCTAGGTTGATTACGCATTCTTATTAGTGGATTGAATAAAAAAACGCTTTCTGGGGATGCTTCGTCTGTTAAATTAGAAACAAATATTGAGGTAGACCATTGCTCATTTTCTAAAGTAAAATTAGCATTTAAAAATGTATGTGTATCCGTTTCACCTGTGTCTTCATTAAAGATATCAAACGAACGTGGACCTAAAGTATTGAACGAAAGGCGTGCTTTAAATTCATAATCAGCAAACGCTTGTTGCGAATAATCAACAGAGCCATTTAAATTAAAGTCCGAAACATAAGGCATGGTACCGCCCTCTGTTGCGGCCAAATCTCTGCCCGATAGAATATCAACGCCTCGATTTTTAGTAATTTCATTATCAATTAAACCAAGTCCAAAATTTAGCGTTAAATAATCAGTTAAAGTGGCTGACATCTCTAATTCAAAACCATCTATCGCTACTTCATCAATATTTAAGTTTTCTAAAGTGAACGTTGTCGGGTTTAAGCGCGTAAACTGTGCATCCTGTTGATCAATATGAAACAAAGACATATTCAGCCACACTTTCCCATCAAGCCACGTTGTTTTTAAACCTAGCTCTACGGTGTCGGATACTTCTTGATCGTATTTACGTATTACAGTTGGGGCATACTCATTAAAGCCGCCCGATCTAAAACCTTTTGAATAAGTACCAAATAACAAATGATCATCATTAATTTGCCAAGCAATAGAGGCTTTAGGTTGTAATTCACTAAATGTCGCATTTACTTTAGACGCTGATGGGTCTCGTTCATCAAATGCATCACGCTCTTCTGAGTCGTAGCGCAGAGCAACCGTCAGCTCAACATCTTCCACTACATCGTAATTTGCTTGCCCAAACAAAGCATAAGCATTACTTTCTTGTACGGTTTTTTCACCGGTAATCACTAAACTAGGATCATTCGCAATATCGGCTTTTACATCTTGATAGGTAACCCTTTGCGTTGGAGTAAGGTCTAATACTTGGTCGTAAGATACGTTTCTATCTTTTGATTCATAATAGGCACCAATCGACCAACGCAGAGCGTTATCACTTGGCGAAGTGAATCGAGTCTCAAAGCTATTAGAGTCTTCTTCTATTGGATTAATTTGTGTATTAGGGAAGAAAAAATTATCTTCGCTTGGAGCCTGAGGAGTAAAATCCCCATCAGAAAAAAACATAATGTCTGAATCATTAGCAGACGCTATAAATGTTAAATCGCCATAATCAGTTTCATGATCAAGTTTTACCGAAACTGACCATAATGTTGATTCATCACGCCCTACAGCATTTGCCTCAGGATGTACTGAAAAATCCTCTAACTGATCACTGGTAATAAATGACATATAGTTACTACCCTGCGTTTTTTCAGCGTAGTTACCATGAAAAGTTAACTTAGTATATTCACTTAAGTAAAATTCAAGCATACCTTGAAAGCCAAATGCATCATCAACATAATCTACTTTTTCATTTAAAAAAGTGTTATCAATCAGACCTTCAGTGTCTTGATAATTAGCAGATAACCTAAAATAAGCTTTGTCTTGAACAATTGGACCACTGAGCGCAACGTTTAGCTTTTTATCATCCCCTTGTGCAATTGATGCCTGTACACTTCCTTCAAATTCATCTGTCGCTTGCTTTGTAACAATATTAATTGCCCCACCAATCGCATTTTTTCCGTACAAAGCACCTTGCGGACCTCTAAGAACTTCAATACGTTCAATATCGTGTAAGCCTTGGTTAATAAACTCTAGATTTGGCACAGTTATACCATCTACAACATAAGCAATAGGTGCTTCACCTACCTGAGGAGTAATTAATCCTCTAACAGTGACAAAATTTAGTCCTGATCTAAAATTTGTTGATACATTTAAATTTGGTGTTAATGAAGAAAAATCTTTTATACTAGAGATACGAGCGGCTTTAATGTCGTCACCAGTGAATACAGTGACCGAATCTGGAATTTGTTGTAATGTCTCGGTACGCCCTCTGGATGTAACAACAATCTTTTCAATTTTTTTTACTTCATTACCGCCTTCGGTATTCAACTCATTTGCGTATAACGGTGTACTTCCTGAAATTGCTATAATGACTGATAACGCTATTTTTTTAGGACAAAAACGATTACTTAGTATCATATTACTCCCCTTTAGACCTGTTGATTTACAAAGTTGTTATGTTTTTTATAAATGTTTAATATTTTTATCACTTTTAATAGTACGCATCGGTCGGAAAATCTTTGATTCTAAAAATGCAATAAAACGCAATTTATTTTGTATTCACAATCTAAAACAGAACTTATAGCAAAAAAATATTTAAGCTCATTTTATTTAGTTAAATAATGACGTGTTTTATGAGCCGCTTTTCGCCATACATTAAATTGTCATGCTAAAAGTAATGGGATCTCAGGCGATTTATCTTTTAAGGTTGAATAGATGGTTGTGTTGCCTGGCAGAGGCTATGTTATGAAATGTAGATAAAGCCGTTTCTATGAATGTTTAGGGAGGTTAAGAGTAGCTTAATGCCTATTATCAAATTTATAATAATAGGCATTTATATATTATGAGCTTATGTAATCACAAGGCTGTCGTCTCTTTTAATAACCAGGCGTTACTACGTGTGTCTATAAGCGGAGATATAAGTCGATATACCATTTCGTGGTATGTATTTAACCACTCTATTTCACATTTTGTAAGTTCTGCTTTATCTATTAACCTTCTGTCAAAAGGAACATGAGTTAACACTTCAAAACACAGCATATTTATATCTGACCCGCTGATATTAAGGCTTTCTTTTACAACATATAAGTTTTCGTGGCGTATACCAAACTCATCCTGACGATAGTAACCTGGCTCAATAGATACAACCATCCCAGGTAAAAGTGCAACGTTAGAATTTGCCTTTGCAATGCGTTGCGGCCCTTCATGTACATTAAGGTAATGCCCTACACCATGTCCTGTGCCATGTTCGTAATCATACCCTTTTTGCCATAAGTGTTGCCGCGCAAAAGCGTCTAATTGCTGTCCTGTTGTTCCAAAAGGAAATCGGATAGTCGCCAACGAAATATGACCTTTTAAGACTAAAGTAGCCATTTTTATTTGCTCTTTAGTCGCCTTACCTATAGCCACTGTACGTGTAACATCTGTAGTTCCATCAAGATAATGCGCGCCCGAATCAACAAGATAAATAGTATTATTTGTCATTAGTTTAGCGATCGTATCTTTATGATTATAATGACACATAGCCCCATTACTCCCAACAGCTGACACAGTATCAAAGCTAGGTTCTTGGTATAACTCATCTACAGTTCTAAATGTTTCAAGCTTATCGGCAAGTTGGGCTTCGTCGTAAAAAGTCTGTTCGCGTACTTGCAAATCTAACCACGATAAAAAGTTAATAAGTGCTGCACCATCGCGAATGTGACATGCTTTCATTCCTGTGATCTCAATCGGATTTTTTTGTGCTTTTAGTAATCCTATAGGATCGCTGCTTTGAATAACGTTTACATCTGGCTTTTGTAGTAATCTCGCCATGTGCGCATTAATGACTTTTGGGTCAATTTGAGTTACACAATTTGAAATAGATAATAAGTATTCATCTAACTGCGTAATACATTTAAAACTTACATTATGCTTAAAAGAAGATTTAAGTTTTTCATCCAGTGTAGTTAAATCTAAAAAACAAATAACCTCTGCATTTTGATCAATAATTGATGTTGAATAAAAAACGGGTAAACAAGGGATATCACTTCCTCGTAAATTGAGTAACCAACACGTTGACTCAAGATTGGTAATGATTAACCTATCTACACCCACCTTACTTAAAATGTCTGCAACTTCTTTGCACTTAGTAATGCTTGATTTACCACAGTACTTTTCATCTATTAATTTTACGTTGGTGCTTATTTTAGTCGGTCTATTTGTCCAGCATAAATCTATTAAATTATTTTTAAGTGGAAGCGATTTTCTACCTTCTATAGCAACTTTACTTATAAATTTCGAAAACCAGTCAAATGAATGCAAAGAAGGGTCGATTCCAATTTTTGCTGAGGGAGGTAGTAACGAATCAATCCAACTGTTGCTCTCAAATACAGCCATACTTTCAAATGAAAATAGCTCCCCGTCAACTTGCTTAGTCACTTGAACGCTGTATCTACCATCAACAAAAAAAATGACATCATCTTTTAAAACGACAGCAACTCCTGCGGTACCTGTGAAACCACTGATCCATTTTAAACGATTATTACAATCAGAAACTTCTTCTAAAAGATATTCATCTTCATGAGGAACCACAAATGCATCCAAATCCAGTTTCGCCATTTCATTTCTAACTGCTTGTATTCGATAGTTATATTGACTCTTCATTTCAATCTCGTATTAAAGTAAATCCTAAACTTTATAACAACTTGAGAATTGATAAGTTTTTATTACCATGCACTTTCCGTAGAAAGTTTTGTTGTTCAATTTTTAAAATAGTTCATTCAACTTATAGAATAAAGCTGATCATAAGCCATAAACTTCAGTAATTAAGCTCAATAGCACCGCTAATGTACTGTTATAGCTATAAAAAACCCCTTTGAATATTCCTCATGTTCAACATGAATAAAGTGCACACCAAAACAAAGGAAGTCTAAACGGCTAAACATCTATCCTTTATTTTTACCGATTTATGCCTTTTTCTCGCCAATTGCTACGTAATCGAATCTAACAATAGTGATTAATGAATATGACTCATGTTTTATGTGAAATTAAACCGTTTTTCTTCATATGCCAATCCACGTATAAATTACTCATCCCTTAGCGCTAAACACTATTACTAACAACTTAAAGCCGCTGAATAACAAAACCAGCTAAGTAAGTTGCAAGGCTAATAAAGCGCAGAGCATCAATCAGGTTTAAATTATAAAATTGGATATAAACACGATGAAAAAAGATTTTACATTTAATATTAAGAGCGTTTCACTCGACGAAAATTATCATCCATCAACTAATACGCGTATCACAACCAACTTTGCTAATTTAGCCAGAGGTGAATACCGCAAAGCAAACTTGCGTAACGCCTTAAACATGATTAACAACCGTTTTAATGCCCTAGCCCACTGGGATAACACCAAAGGTGAGCGTTATGCTGTTGAGCTTGAAATTGTCTCTGTTGAGATAGGTATTGAAGACGGCGGCGAAAGCTTCCCATCAATAGAAATATTAAAAACAAATATTGTTGATCATAAAACTAATAAGCGCATTGAAGGCATTGTAGGAAACAACTTTTCATCGTATGTGCGTGACTACGACTTTAGCGTACTCCTACAAGAGCACAATAAAGGAAAACCTCAATTTAGTATTCCTGATGACTTTGGGGTATTACATGGCAAACTATTTCAGTCATTCGTAAATTCGGATACATACAAACAAAACTTTAAAAAACCACCGGTTATATGCCTAAGTGTGTCAGATAACAAAACCTACAACCGCACCGAAAACCAACACCCGGTACTTGGCGTTGAGTACGAGCCAAATGAATCGTCTTTAACTGAGCAATATTTCAAAAAAATGGGCTTACAGGTACGTTATTTTATGCCACAAAATAGCGCCGCGCCTTTAGCATTGTTTTTCTTTGGTGATTTACTTAATGATTACAGCAATCTTGAGCTTATAAGCACCATTAGTACGATGGAAACGTTTCAAAAAATCTACAGACCAGAGATTTATAATGCCAACGCAACAGCGGGTAAATCATACAAACCAAACTTAAAAAACTTGGATCACTCACTAACGCAAATTGTGTATGACCGAGAAGAGCGCGGCAAGTTAGCGAATGAGCAAGGCAAGTTTGCACAAGAGCATTTTATCAAGCCGTACCAAACGGTTCTTGAGCAATTCTCTACTCGCTATCTGTCATAACAACTAATGGTAACAACCAGTAATAACGCGCTTAACGCTACGTTTAATAATTAACTAAAATATACGGCATTATTTATTATGAAAATCTTACTACCTACATCTACCGCTGGCAGTTTACCTAAGCCTTTATGGCTTGCAGAGCCAGAAACACTTTGGTCACCTTGGAAATTACAAGGTGATGAATTAACTCAAGGCAAACACGACGCCCTACGCTTGTCATTATTCGACCAGCAACAAGCAGGCATTGATATTGTTAGCGATGGCGAGCAAACAAGGCAGCATTTTGTAACTACATTTATAGAGCACCTAAATGGCGTTGATTTTGAAAAGCGCAAAACAGTAAAAATTCGTGACCGATACGACGCAAGTGTACCTACCGTTGTGGGCCCTGTTAGCCGCCAAAAGTCAGTGTTTGTTGAAGACGCCAAGTTTTTACGCAAGCAAACCAAGCAACCAATAAAATGGGCATTGCCAGGCCCAATGACAATGATTGACACGCTTTACGATGACCATTATAAAAGCCGCGAAAAACTAGCGTGGGAATTTGCCATAATTCTCAATCAAGAAGCAAAAGAGTTAGAAGCCGCAGGCGTTGATATTATTCAATTTGACGAGCCCGCGTTTAATGTATTTTTTGATGAAGTAAACGACTGGGGAATTGCCTGTTTAGAGCGCGCAATTGAAGGGCTCAAATGCGAAACCGCCGTGCATATTTGCTATGGCTACGGCATTAAAGCCAATACAGATTGGAAAAAAACACTAGGAAGCGAATGGCGCCAGTACGAAGAAGCATTCCCTAAGCTTCAGCAATCTAATATCGATATTATCTCATTAGAGTGCCATAACTCACATGTACCAATGGATTTACTAGAACTCATTCGCGGTAAAAAAGTAATGGTAGGCGCTATTGATGTAGCAAATCATACTATCGAAACGCCAGAAGAAGTAGCTAATACGCTGCGTAAAGCACTGCAATTTGTAGATGCCGACAAACTTTACCCATGTACAAACTGCGGCATGGCTCCGCTACCTCACCATATAGCTAACGGCAAATTAAATGCCTTGAGCGCAGGGGCAGAAATTATAAGAAAAGAATTAGAAAAGTAGCTATAAAATACAAATTGTAAACAATAACAGCTGTCGCACCATGCCATAGTAAAATCTATAAACATGGTGCGTTAGTTAAAATCTACTAACAAAATTTAGGTTAGATATTTAATTTTTTTTATTAAAAAGCTCTAACCTATTTTTTGAAAAATCGATAACTGCTTGGTATTGAGTAAAAAAGGGAGAGCCTAACAAACCATGTACTCCCTTTTCACCACCCGCTACCTGAACATGGTCAAGATTAAGTGACACAAAGTCAGGACTTTCAAACAAGGCATTTCCAAACTCTATTGAATGAACTTCTATATCACCCATAGCGTGATCCGAAGTGCCCAAGCCTGCTGCATTCTCAACATTGAGTGTCTCTTCAATGCTAAGCTCACTTAGGCATCCCCTGTCTAAAACTGACGTTCCAGCGCCAGTATCTAAAATAAAACGTAACAATTTACCGTTAATTTTAGCTTCAACAATTTGGTGGCCTGTTTCTGATATTTCAAACTCAATTACAGTTTTGCCTTCAGATAAATTCATATACGTTCCTTGTTATAAAGCTTTTAAAATCTTACTTACTATTTTCAGCTTCCCACAATTAATAGCCAAATTTTACTAGTCGCCCATCTCAAGGCGTGTTGTTAGGTAACGTTTATCACCTGAGGCTCAATATTTGTTAAAACATGAATAATTTCATTTGTAGTCATTACAGAATAATGAAACAGCTTATTGTTGTTTAAACTGAAAGTATTCGTTTTAGTTTGAGCATACTCCAATAAGCTTGAATCAGAATATACGCCAATGACGCCCGAATCACGGTTTTGATGATAGTCATGAAAATGGCTACTTTCATCATAAGTTTCGAATAAAACGGTATTTGTAAACACAACCATAAACCTTACGGGATCATCGTCTTTTATATAAGTTTTAAGGTTCAGTGTTAGTAACCCATCAACATACGATAATTTGTCTAAGCTCCAGTCTTGGTAATTATTTGTGACTTCATCGATGGCAGTATTCATTGAATTACCTAACGAGCCAGCTGATTAACTCGTTTTTATTTGTTTTTATTAATAAACAAACCATAGCTGAGTTCCTATTTTGCTTCAATCTATTAGTGTTTTCATAAAATTTAGAATGGTTGTCTAGTTTATTTAAGAATGGGGATACGATTTTATTATTTCCCTAAGTCTTTTTATTATTAGGGTTTTCGAAAGCATCCGCAAGAGCTTGAAATACCATTTCAGGCTCACCAGATTCAATATTAATCCGACTAAAATACCTTGCTTGCCAATGCCAAAATTCAACTTCAAAATATTTTGCTAAATATCTAGAATCAGCCTCTTTAATATCTACCATAAAATTTAACTTTTTATAGAAATGTTCAATTTTAGATATTTTTTGCCACTCTTCCGTAGATAGTTTTCGGTAAAGACTATCCCAAGATGGGCTTTCAATTTCTAGCATCGACTTTTTAAGTGCTTTACTTGCATCATTACGAATCTGAATGTAATCCGGAGAACTGTATTCTTGTATCAGATCAAGAGCTCTATTTTTTCTTTCACGATTAGTTTCATGGATAACTATTAAAGTTGCAGAAAGCCCTGCACCAATACCCGCTCCCAGGAGTGCAGCCCCAAGACTACCTGTTAATGCACCGACTACCGCACTAAAAACACTCGTAATTGTTATTGCTTCCATTACCCCTCCAAGGGATCGATTAATACCGACCAAACCAGACAGACACTTTAATTGAACAAACAAAACTGTGCCACAAAATTAGCTCTTCAGATTCAAAATTTATCTTTTATTACTGGATAACTTTTATTTCATCCATTAAATAAGTCATTAGCATGCTTAAACCTGAATTATGACCAAACTAGGCAGCCACTTTAATTGAACAAACAAAACTGTGCCACAAAATTAGCCCTTCAGATTCAAAATTTATCTTTTTTACTGGGTCACTTTCATTTCATCTATTAAATAAGTCACTACATTCTTGAACCCAAATTACACGCATGAAAATAGCTCCGTAATGGCAGTTTTAACTTTTACTGAATGGTTTTTAATTTATGCTAATAGCTTTTCACAGTTACTGATATTCGCTCGCCGCTTTCGCTTTAAGTTTTCACAGTAACTTGCTTGTGAGGTCGGCCTGCCTACTGCGCCGTGAAATAGGCGCGTAAATTGCGTAGTGAGTTTTAGCCAGTTATCTGGGGATATATTAAGCCTTTCTAGTAAAGGAAGGTTCATATTATCAATATGCCCGCGCTTATCCTCTCGTATTATTCGCCCTGTTAGCTCAACAAGTTCAAGGTACGATTTAAGCTCAAACGGCAGCCCTTTAGGCATAATCTGACGTGGCATGCCTGCAAAACGTAGTAACTGCTTAGGTTGTTTACCTTCTGCCGCGCATGTTAAGCGATTTTGTACACTGGTATGGTCTGACTCTTCTGGTGTGTTAGCCATTTTAGCTCTAATGGGATTTAAATCAACATAGGCCATACAGGCTACAAGTGCTGCTTCATCTAGTAATGCTTGCGATTACTTTTTATTTTAAGGAAAGGCCCTTCCCACAAAGTTGTATGGAACAACTTTGAACGCCTTAGGCGGCCCGAAGGGTGAGCGCCATGGATGGCTGCGAATAAAATCGTCCTGTGCAGTTATCTTCTTTATTTGCTCTGCGCGCAATGTCTTCATTTAACAACCGCATAAACCAGCTAATACTTGCTAGGCGTTCGCGGTATTGTTTAACCGTTTGATTGAAAAAGATGAGCTCAACTTTACTTAACTTTTCACCTTGTACATATTTCTGCGTTAACAATGTGCCTTTACACAGTTTATGCCAGCGAATAACAATCGCTTTATCATTCAGCCTGTTTGCTTTCTTATCATCTACATATAGTACTAAATGGGTATGATTACTCATGACGGCATAAGCACATACATCAATACAAAATATTTTTGCTAATTCAAGCAGCTTATCTTCAACCCAGCCTCGTCGATGCTCGTAAGATTGACCTGTAAAACGGTCTTCGCCACATAAAAATGCACGACGAACACACCGTGAAATACAGTGATAGTATTTTGTATCAACCAAACTAACTTGACGCTTTCTTGCAATAGCCATAAGACACCCTGCTTGTTTTTTAGACTAGATAAAACGTAGTCCTTAATTTTAAAAAGAGCAAAATTTAGGATGGGTGTCACTGTTATTCTGTTTTTTATAAGCAACATGCAGATCGCGCTATTTTTGATAGTTTACCAGGTGCAGGCCCACAATTAGCACCTCGACTATTAGCCGCTATGGGGTCAAATCGTGACCGCTATAAGTGCGCCGCTGACATACAAAAATACGCAGGCATTGCCCCTGTTACCGAACGCAGTGGCAAAAAGGAATGGATACACTGGCGGTACTCATGCACTAAATTTTTAAGGCAAACATTTGTGGAATGGGCAGGATTATCTGTACGTTATTCATTTTGGGCTAAAGCATATTATCGGCAGCAAGAAGGCAAAGGAAAACCCCATAATACCATCATCAGATCATTGGCATTTAAGTGGATACGAATCCTATTTAGGTGCTGGAAAACACATACGCCCTACGATGAATCAACTTACTTAACTGCATTGAAAAGTAAGGGATCACCGCTGTTAAAATTTGCGGTGGAAAGTGAGCTTTAGCGCTTGCTGTCCACCTCAGGGCGTGTTGTTATGTATCTTTTCGCCGACGAAAGAATAATAAACCTAGCATAGCCAAAGCAACTAAAAATAGTGTGTAAGCTGTTTCTTTGTCCGAAGATACAACATCATCTAATGAATAAATTTGAGTTCCATCAAGGGTAAACTCATAAGCCAGTGCAAAGTCTTTTTCGTTAGTAAAAACAGAAACTATTACAGGAAGACCTATTAGGTCTTTCTTTTTATCATCACAATCGGTTCTTAGAGAAAATTCTTCTAATACTTTGTAGGAATAAATACTTTCATTGCTTTTTACCGTAACTGTTGGAGCGCCGTCTTTACTTCCCGAATTACAATTTATGGACTCAATAAATCCAGTTTTTTGAATTAGCTCAGTTCCGGATACTTCATCTTGATTTAACTTCAAGACACCTAAGCCAATAGAAAGCATTAAAAGTAAAACACAAGCACCGTACTTCAATATTACACCTTAGATACATAACGCCCTAATAATGGGCTAAAAATAGTTTGCTAAAATGTTGAGGAACGAAAACAGCGAACTGTTTTTAGTCCTTATTTATTAGCTTGTTAGCTTGTTAGCTTGTTAGCTTGTTAGCTTACGCCTAGTACAGACCTAAACTCATTAGCTAACCCATTAATTGTTGACTTAATTTGGGTGTTAACTTCTTTGTGTATACTATCCCATTTATCAAGCATATCTTTACCACTTTCCCTTTCAACTTCATTCATAAACTCAAATGCAGTTTTTTGCATGTTTTTAATAATACTTGTAATGTTTTCACTTAACTTTTCAGAAAGATATAGTGAATTCAATTGATGGTAAATTCTCAATTGCTCTAGGTCATTAGCCACACTTAATCGTTTTCCTTCTTTCTCTGCAAGTGTACGAGCCTGAAACACCGTAGTGTAATCCTCTAAAGACGAAAATAGCTCCCACATATACTTATGAATAGTAAATATACTTTCTGCCTGTTTTTCATGAAGATGGCTTATCTGAACATTCGATTTTATTTCAGAAATTTTCAGTGTGGTTTTTAATTCTTCTAACTCGCTATTTGATTGTCGAGTTAGATCATTCTTATATGTTGTAGTGGCATAGTTAATTTGGCCACCCATTAAGAAAGAAATGTTATGCTGATAAGCATACAAATTTGGGTGAAA
>NZ_JBBMQZ010000035.1:0-37782 GCF_038900275.1 Pseudoalteromonas sp. AS71
CCCCCTTAGCTCAGTTGGTTAGAGCGACGGACTGTTAATCCGCAGGTCCCCCGTTCGAGTCGGGGAGGGGGAGCCAATTCTAAGAATTTCATAGACATCTCAAGCTAATTCCACTACTCTTCCTTATATAACTAAAGCATTAGTTTACTCTTTGATGCGCTGTACTTAGTTTATTAATCAAGGACTTGATTCCTTCCCTTTTGAACTATTAAAAGACTGAAAACATGGCTGGATTTAAAAAACTTATTTTTATACAAATTATCAGTTGGTTATTGTGTGTTGCAGCAGGAAGCTACTTCATATCTATAAGCTTTGATACTGCAGTAAGTGATGCACAAAAAAATGCGCAAACAACTGTTACTAAGTATATTAATGACCTTTCTTTAGACGATATTTCTGCTCAAAATTTAAAACAATCAATTGCAGATGGTAAAACGTTTTCAAGCTTTACGCTAAGAGATTACCAAGGGGCTGAAATATTTAGCATTAACCCCCCTACTCAATTACCAATGTTTGCTGAATTTGTACTCTCTAACTTTAATTCTGTACGCCCTCAATTTGCTGTAAATGATGCCTCAGATATAAAAGTTGAGTTTGTACTTAACATTGAACATTTAGCGTCGCAACTTCAAACGTCCCTCTTTATCGTTATTTTGATTTCTGCGATTTTAGTTATTATTCCAATAATTTTAATGCAATCAATTTTCTATCAGCTAAATAAAAACATAAGTACAACAGTTGCTGACATTATCGATATTTATATTAATCAAAACCAAGTTGATAATGATTTAGAAACAGCGTTAGATGGCACTCGATTGAAAAAAATGGGGAAAGATTTAGTACCTAGTTTTAATCGATTATCTCATTTTTTAAAAAACAAAAACGAAGACATACAAAGTGCTGCTATGACTATTAAGCATGAAGCGTACAAAGATGTAATTACCTCGCTTGGTAATCGTAATATGTTTGTTGAGTACTACGAAAAAAATATTGAAAACACTGAGCAAAGTACATTTGGCTCTTTAGCTATGGTACGTTGTAGCGAGCTACAAGCTATAAACCAAACCCGTGGTTATCAAAAAGGTGATGAGTACGTTAAAGGCGTTGCCGATATTATTAAGCACATAAGCGGCACTTACACTGGTAGCCAAGTATTTAGATTAAACAGCTCTGACTTTGCTGTAGTACTGCCTCACATTCCATTAAAAGAAGCAGAACGTTTTGGTGAAAACCTACAATCGCGTTTTACTCAGTATCAACAAAACCAAGAGCTAAGCTCGGTAGCTAATACAGGTATTGTAGGTTACGAAAAAGGTAAGCCGTTAGGCGAATTGCTTTCTGTTGTTGATAACGCGATGAGTATGGCGCAATCAAAACAAGTAAACGCATGGCACGTGCAACGAGAAACCGATTTAGTTAATAACGTAAGTGCAGGTTTTGGTAATCAAAACTGGCGTAAGATTATTAAGGAAGTTATTGAATCTAAGCGTGTACATTTAGTTATGCAGAATATTATGCCACTTGGTAAAAGTATTAAAGCCTATGCTGAAGTACAAGTTCGATTTAAAACAGAAGACAATCAAGTACTGCCTACCGCTTCTTTTTTAGCAATGGCCGAAAAGCTTGATATGGCAATAGAAATTGATCGCCTGATCATCGACTCTTCTCTTGAAAAGGTTAAAAGCCGTAACTTATCCGAAAAGTTTTTTGGTTTAAATGTAACAGCCTCTAGTGCACACAACGATCAGTTTGTAATTTGGCTAGAACGCCGATTATTAAAAGATACGCATATTGCATCTAAACTAGTATTTGAAGTAAGCGAGTTTGGTTTACAGCAAAACATAAAGGCTAGTAAGCGCTTTATCGACATGGTGCACAGAGTTGGCGCACGCGTTACTGTTGAACGCTTTGGTGTTGGCTTAACTTCATTTAAGTTTTTTCGCGATTTAAAACCTGACTTTATTAAAATGGACGCAAGTTATACTCGCGGCCTAGAAGACGATAAAAACAATCAGTACTTTATGCGCTTAATGGTCGATTTAGCCCACCGTATTGGTGTTAGCGTATTTGCTGAGGGCGTTGAGAGCCAAGAAGAGAAACACATAATAGAAACTTTGTGTTTAGATGGCGTTCAAGGTTATTACATAGAAAAACCTAAAGATATTTAATTAGTTTTTAATTAATAAAAAAAGAGCATTCGTTGCTCTTTTTTTGTTTCTGCTATTTGAGTAATTCCTTACATCAAAATCACATTAATTTTACAGCCTTGTGATCAATATGTTTGTCCTTGCGTTTATTTAACTGATAACGACTCGCAAATGTTGTTTATCGGGGCAGAAAAAAGGATAATACGCAGGACTTTAATAGCGTGAGGCACACATGACAGAATATGTCTTGTTATTGATTGGAACCGTTCTGGTTAATAACTTTGTATTAGTACAATTTTTAGGCTTATGTCCGTTTATGGGCGTATCAGGTAAGCTTGATACAGCGATTGGTATGTCTTTGGCAACCACGTTTGTGCTTACCCTTGCCTCTGTAACTAGCTATTTAGTTAACCAATATATTTTAATCCCTCTGGATATCGAATTTTTACGTACCATGAGCTTTATTTTGGTAATTGCCGTTGTAGTGCAATTTACCGAAATGGTTGTACGTAAAACAAGCCCTACTCTATATCGTTTACTAGGCATATTTTTACCGCTGATCACCACTAACTGTGCGGTATTAGGTGTAGCTCTATTAAATATCAAAGAAGATCATTCATTTTTACAATCTGCAGTGTATGGTTTTGGTGCTGCGGTTGGTTTTTCTTTAGTGCTTGTATTGTTTGCAGCACTACGAGAACGCTTAGCAGCAGCTGACGTTCCTACGCCTTTTAAAGGCGCCTCCATTGCAATGATCACCGCAGGCTTAATGTCGATGGCGTTTATGGGTTTTACTGGATTAGTGAAGTTTTAATATGACCTTGTTTTATGCCTTGATAGCGATTGGCTCGCTAGCACTCGTTTTTGGACTTATTTTAGGATTTGCAGCAATCCGCTTTCGCGTTGAAGGTAACCCTATTGTTGAGCAAATTGATACTATTTTGCCGCAAACTCAATGCGGACAATGTGGCTACCCGGGCTGTCGCCCTTACGCCGAAGCTATAGCCAATGGCGATGAAATAAATAAATGCCCTCCGGGCGGCGAATCAACTATGAAAAAGCTTGCCGGCTTAATGGGTGTTGATGAAAAACCACTTGCAGGCGGCGAGCAAGCAGAACCTATAAAAACAGTGGCTTATATTCGCGAAGATGAATGTATTGGCTGTACCAAATGTATTCAGGCCTGCCCTGTTGACGCTATTTTAGGCGCGACTCGTCAAATGCACACCGTGTTAATTGATGAATGTACTGGCTGTGATTTATGTGTTGAGCCTTGCCCTGTAGATTGCATTGATATGCTACCTGTAGCCGAAACTAAACAAAACTGGAAATGGCAGCTAGATGCTATTCCTGTTACACAAATAGATTAGAGGTTTGAGTGGACAAGTTACTTGAACAAATAAAAAAAGGCACCGTGTGGGCATTTCCTGGCGGCATACACCCACCACAACAAAAATCACTCTCTAATAGTGCGAGTATCACTCGCCTACCTTTGCCCGACAAACTCATTGTTGCGCTTAAGCAACACATAGGTGCAAACGGTAGGTTACTTGTAGAAAAAGGCCAACACGTATTAAAAGGCCAACCACTAACAGCGCCTGCTGCTAACTGGTCGGTACCTGTGCATGCGCCAAGCTCTGGTGTGGTTACTGATATTGCACCTATGCCATCAGCACATCCATCGGCCCTACCTGAACTAAGTGTTATTATTGAACCAGACGGCAAAGACGAATGGGTAGCTCTAAATAAAAATAAAAATCCTGCTGAGCTTAGTCATGACGAGCTAATAAATATTATTCACCAAGCCGGTATTAGCGGTATGGGTGGAGCTGGTTTTCCTACTTATGTAAAAGCAGATACTAAGCAACCTATCGAATTTTTGATTGTAAATGCTGTTGAGTGCGAACCTTATATTACTGCCGATGACGTTTTAATGCGCGAACACGCTAAAGAAGTTATACAAGGCATTGAAATTATGCAGCAGCTTTTAAACCCAACACTGTGCATTGTGGGTATAGAAGATAATAAGCCAGAAGCTATTGCAGCAATGAAGCAAGCAGCTGAGCATAACTCAAAAATAATTATTCAAACGGTGCCCACTATTTACCCCTCTGGCGGTGAAAAGCAGTTAATTAAATTACTTACCAACCGTGAAGTTCCTAGCATTGGTATTCCTGCCGATATTGGTATTTTAGTGCACAACACGGGTACTTTGTTTGCCGTACAACAAGCCGTTTATGAAGGTAAACCACTCATTGAACGTATAGTTACGGTAACAGGTAACACTATTCATAAGCCTGGAAATGTATGGGCACTACTTGGCACTGAAATAAAGCACTTACTTGATTGCCAAGGGTTCTCGCCTGTACCTCAGCAAAGTGTTGTGATGGGCGGCCCGATGATGGGATTTACGCTACCCACAGTACGTATTGGCATAGTTAAAACAACTAACTGTATTTTAGCGCCCGATCATAAAGAGCTAGCAGAACCCGGCCCTGAAAAAGCTTGCATTCGTTGTAGTGCTTGTGCCGATGCCTGCCCTGCTTCTTTATTGCCACAGCAATTACAGTGGTTTGCTAAATCAAAAGAGTACGACAAACTACAAGAACACAATTTATTTGACTGTATTGAATGTGGTGCTTGTGCATATGTGTGCCCAAGTGAAATCCCTCTTGTACAATACTATCGTGTGGCCAAAGTTGAAATTAAAGAACAGCAAGCTGACAAAATAAAAGCCGACAGAGCAAAAGAGCGTTTTGATGCACGAAAAGAGCGTTTAGATCGCGAGCAAGAAGAACGTCAAAACCGCCATAAACGTAAACCTGCCGCTAAATCAGCTGACGAAAAGCAAAAAGTAGCTGATGCATTAGCTCGTGTTAAAAATAAAGCCGATAACGGCGATGAAAAATCAGCTGTTGCTGCCGCTATCGCACGCGCAAAAGCTAAAAAGCTAGGCGATCAATCTGCTGAATTAGAGCCAGACAATAGCGAAGTAGCAAAAGAGCGCGCACAACGCAAAGAACAAGCGCGCAAATATAAAGAGCAAAAATCGCAAACAGATGAATCGGCCGAGACTGCACCCGTTGATGATAAAAAATCAGCAGTCGCTGCAGCCATTGCTCGAGCTAAAGCCAAAAAAGCAGCACAAGCATTAGATAACGCTGAACAAGCTGCAAGTGACGCATCACAAAGCGATGCCCCTGTTGATGATAAAAAAGCAGCGGTAGCTGCGGCCATTGCTCGAGCTAAAGCCAAAAAGGCGGCACAAGCAAGTGAAGTGGCTGAGCAGGCAGTAAGTGAAGAGCCACAAAGCGTGGCACCTGTTGATGACAAAAAGACAGCCGTAGCTGCTGCCATTGCTCGTGCTAAAGCTAAAAAAGCGGCTAAAGCATTAGAAGACGCTAAGCAATCCGTGAGTGAAGCGCCACAAAGCGATGAGCCTATTGATGACAAAAAAGCATCGGTAGCGGCTGCCATTGCTCGCGCTAAAGCTAAAAAAGCGGCTAAAGCATTAGAAGACTCTGAGCAAGTCGTGAGTGAAGCGCCACAAAGCGATGAGCCTGTTGATGACAAAAAGGCAGCCGTAGCCGCTGCCATTGCACGTGCTAAAGCTAAAAAAGCGGCTAAAGCATTAGAAGAAGCCGAGCAATCCGTGAGTGAAGAGCCACAAACTGATGCCCCTGTTGATGATAAAAAGGCAGCGGTAGCGGCGGCCATAGCTCGTGCTAAAGCTAAAAAAGCGGCTAAAGCACTAGAAGATACCGAACAAACTCAGCCGCAAGAGCTACAAGTTGATAGCGCAGCACCTAAGAGTGCAGAAAGTAACACCGATGACTCATCAGTTCTTATTAACGCAGATAAACCTAAATCAGCCGACGATAAGAAAAAAGCCGCTGTGGCTGCTGCAATTGCGAGAGCAAAAGCTAAAAAGTTACAAAAAGAAGGAAATAATCAGTCATGAAATTAACCATGGCCAGTTCGCCGCATAATCACAGCCATAAATCGTTAACACGATTAATGCTTAGCGTTATTGCTGCGTGTGTTCCTGGGCTAATTGCTCAAGTTTTCTTTTTTGGTACCGGGGTGCTTATTCAGCTAGTACTAGCCCTTGTTGCTGTAAGTGTATTTGAAGCTGCAATAATGCTAATGCGCAAACGCCCTGTTTGGCCTGCATTAAGTGATGGCAGCGCATGGCTTACTGCTGTGTTACTGGCACTGAGTATCCCTCCACTTGCACCTTGGTGGATAATTATTATTGGCTGTTTATTTTCTATTGTTATCGTTAAGCAACTTTATGGTGGCTTAGGGTTTAACTTATTCAATCCAGCAATGGCGGCTTATGTACTGCTTTTAGTTTCGTTTCCAGTACAAATGACCGCATGGTTGCCAGTAACTGATTTAATAAATACACCAATAGGCTTTGCTGATCAGCTAAGGCTAATATTTACAGATTTTACGGCCTCTGGGTTTAGCCTAGATCAAGTACGTGCAGGGGTTGATGGCCTAACAATGGCAACACCGCTGGATACTGTTAAAACAGACATCGCACACGGTTTAACCGTTACCGAAAGTATGCAAAAGCCACTATTTAACGAATGGGCTGGCCTTGGTTGGGTGTGGGTTAACTTAGGATTTTTAGCGGGTGGTTTATATTTATTAAAAGCAAAAATAATTAACTGGCATATTCCTGTTAGTTTTATCGCAAGTTTAGCACTATGTAGTGCGATTGGTTATATCGCATCACCTGGTACAGAGCCGGGTACCCTATTTCACTTATTAAGTGGCGCCACAATGATGGGGGCCTTTTTTATAGCAACCGATCCGGTATCTGCAGCAACAACTAACAAAGGGCGCTTAATTTATGGCGCACTAATTGGCTTACTGATTTATTTAATTCGTACCTTTGGTGGTTTTCCTGATGCCATCGCATTTAGTGTATTACTGATTAATATTGCAGTGCCTCTAATAGACTACTACACACAGCCGCGTACTTATGGCCATGGAGCAGTAAAATGATCATTTCCTCAATGGCTAAAAATGGTGCTATTTTAACTGCGTTTGCGTTAGCAACAACGGGCTTAGTTGCCTCTATCAACGCACTTACTGCCGATAAAATTGCAGAGCAAGAACAACTGCAACTTACTGCGCAGCTACAAGAAGTGCTCGACCCAAAATCGTACGACAATCAATTATCGCAAGATTGCGTAATTATTACTGACGAAAAGCTAGGCCCACAAGTAAACCAAGTAATTTACCGTGCTCGTAAAAACAATAAACCAGTCGCTGTTGTTATTAGGCATGTTACGCCAAACGGCTACAGTGGCGATATAAATCTATTAACCGCCGTTTTAAGTGATGGCACCATAGCGGGTGTACGCACTACTAAACATGAAGAAACTCCTGGTTTAGGCGACAAAGTAGAAGTTAAAAAATCACTTTGGATCACAACATTTAAAAGCTTAACCGTTGAAGGCGAAGATGACGTTCGTTGGGCTGTAAAAAAAGATGGCGGCCAGTTTGATCAATTTACAGGTGCAACCATAACGCCCCGTGCTGTTGTGGGCTCTGTTAAAAATGCCGTATTGTTCGCACAAACTAATTTTGATGATATTTTTGCAGCACCTAATGCCGAATGTATGGAGGTAGCTAAATGAGTGAGTTAAAAACATTATACAAAGAAGGTGTGTGGGTAAATAACCCTGCCCTTGTACAGCTTTTAGGTTTATGTCCACTGCTTGCCGTTACCTCAACTGTAACAAATGCCTTAGGTTTAGGCTTAGCAACTTTACTCGTACTAATAGGCTCAAATGTTACCGTATCGATTGTGCGTAACTGGGTGCCAAAAGATATTCGTATACCTGTATTTGTCATGATCATCGCGGGCTTTGTAACTATAGTTCAATTACTTATGAACGCTTACACCTTTGGTTTGTATCAATCATTGGGGATTTTTATCCCGTTGATTGTAACTAACTGCGCCATTATTGGCCGCGCCGAAGCATACGCCTCTAAAAATCCTGTTCATTTATCAGCATTTGACGGCTTAATGATGGGTTTAGGCTTTATGATTGTGCTTGTTGTTTTAGGCGCTATGCGTGAGTTAATTGGCCAAGGTACGCTGTTTGACGGCGCCGACTTATTACTTGGCCCATGGGCACAGAGCTTGCGCATAGAAGTATTTAACTTTGATAACCAATTTTTACTCGCAATTTTACCTCCCGGTGCCTTTTTAGGGCTTGGGCTGCTTATTGCTGCAAAAAACGTAATTGACGCACAAATAAAATCAAAGCAAATTGCACCGCCAGAGGCTGAAAAAGGCCCTCGAGCACGTGTTACTAGCTTAACTTAAGGGGAAAACGTATTAGAGCAACAATTAGCACTAATACGTTTTAAGTTGCATGAATAAAGAAAAACGTCACCAAATATTATCCCGCCTGCGCGATGATAATCCACACCCAGTTACAGAGCTTGAATATTCAAGCCCGTTTGAGTTACTAGTAGCAGTAACACTCTCAGCGCAAGCAACCGATGTAGGCGTTAATAAAGCCACTCGAAAGTTGTTCCCTGTTGCTAATACACCACAAGCCATTTTAGATATAGGCCACGATACACTGCGTGACTATATAAAAACCATCGGCTTATTTAATTCTAAAGCTGCCAACGTGTACAAAATGTGCCAAATTTTGGTAGATGAACACAGCAGCATCGTGCCAGAAAATCGTGAAGCATTAGAAGCCCTACCAGGCGTTGGCCGTAAAACAGCTAATGTTGTCCTCAACACAGCCTTTGGCTGGCCTGTAATAGCAGTGGATACACATATATTTCGTGTTTCTAATCGTACTAAGCTTGCTATGGGTAAAGATGTTGTTGCCGTAGAACAAAAGCTTGAAAAAGTAGTCCCTGCTGAATTTAAAGTAGACGTGCATCATTGGCTAATACTGCACGGGCGTTACACCTGCGTAGCGCGTAAACCTAAGTGTGGCAGCTGTATTATTGAAGACTTGTGTGAGTTTAAGGAAAAAACTGATTAGTTCCAAAAGCGCGGCATAAAGCCGCGCCTACAAACATAACACCAGCCCCGTAGTCGCGAGTTTACCTCGCGCAATAAAGCACAAGCCCCAATAACGCGGCATAAAACCGCGCCTACAAATACAACGCCAACCCTGTAGTCGCGAGTTTACCTCGCGCAATAAAGCACAAGCCCCAAAAGCGCGACATAAAGCCGCGCCTATCAATCCATCTAGATAAAACATTTTTATACGTAAGGCCGTGTTAGTAAAATTGTACAATTATTAGAACATTATCAAAGTATTAATTTCACAAGTCTCACTCCTTTGGTTATGCTAGTGAGCATTATAAAATTATATTGCGAAACCCTCTATGTTACCTCTACTTCGTATCTTGATAATTGAACAAGACCCAGCCACCTTACAAGGGCTTTCAACGAATTTATCAAAGACCATTCCTAACTTTGAGCGAGATGATATTCATATCGATATTATTGAATGCCTTGAGCTTAAACGCGCGTTGGAACATGTAGAGGAAGATGGTGATATTCAAGCCGTAGTTCTAAGCTGGGATATGCACAACAAAGTGGGTGAGCGGATGTATAGCCGCTTTATTGAAGAGTTAAAGGCAATTCGCCTTGAGTTGCCGGTTTATGTTATTGGCGACGACACAAAAGGGCTGGAGATCGTAAACGAATCAGAAGAAATCGAATCATTCTTTTTTAAAGATGAAGTGATTTCTGACCCAGAAGCTATTTTAGGTTATATGATTAACGATTTTGACGACCGCTCTGAAACACCATTTTGGACGGCATATCGTCGTTACGTTGGTGAAGCAAACGACTCTTGGCATACACCGGGTCATAGTGGGGGTTCTAGCTTTAGAAACTCACCTTACATCAAAGATTTTTATCAGTTTTACGGCCGCAATGTATTTGTTGGCGACCTGTCGGTTTCGGTAGACTCGCTAGGTTCATTGTCAGACAGCACTAATACCATTGGTCGCGCTCAAGAATCAGCCGCGGCGACGTTTGAGGTTAAACACACCTACTTTGTTACAAATGGTTCATCTACCTCAAATAAAATCATCTTGCAGACACTGCTGCGCAAGGGAGATAAAGTAATTGTCGACCGTAATTGCCATAAGTCCGTACACTATGGCATCTTGCAATCAGCTAGTTACCCCATTTATTTGGCGAGTATCTTAAATCCAAAATATGGCATTTTCGCGCCACCATCGTTGGCCGACATCAAATTAGCAATTGAAAACAATACTGATGCTAAATTACTAGTGCTTACCGGTTGTACTTACGATGGCCTACTTAGCGACCTAAAACAAGTCGTAGATTATGCTCATCAATATGGTATTAAAGTGTTTATAGATGAAGCCTGGTTTGCATACTCTTTGTTTCATCCTAGCTTTCGTCATTATTCTGCGATACATGCAGGGGCTGACTACATTACGCATTCGGCACATAAAGTAGTATCGGCGTTTTCTCAAGCATCTTATATTCATATTAACGACCCAGATTTTGATGCTGACTTCTTTCGAGAGATTTATAGCATCTACGCTAGTACATCGCCTAAATATCAGCTTATTGCATCGCTTGACGTGTGCCAAAAGCAATTAGAGATGGAAGGCTACAAGTTGCTCAATGCGCTGCTAAATCATGTTGAAGAGTTTAAACAACAGATGGCCTCGCTTAAGCAAATTAAAGTATTAGCTAAGCAAGACTTTATGGAAATATTCCCGCACTTTAGTGGTGATAACATGGGTCACGATCCATTAAAAATCCTTATTGATATTAGTGAGCTACCCTACTCATTAAAAGATATTCATAAATATCTACTGGATGAAATTGGGCTAGAGATTGAAAAATACACACACAGCACAATTTTGGTTTTACTGACGCTTGGCGGCACGCGTTCAAAAATAATTCGTTTGTACAATGCATTGAAAAAGCTAGATAGCGGTAAAGTAAAATTGTCGAAATCGACGCGCAGAGCTCGCTTACCTGAAAACTTACCAGCCATAGACTTGGCATGTATTCCAAGCGATGCTTTTTATGGCGACCGCGAATCTGTGCCTATTAGCAAAAGTAGCAACCGCATTTGTGCAGGTTTAGTTACTCCATACCCACCGGGCATTCCGCTTTTAGTCCCAGGCCAGCATATTACTGATGATCATGTTGAATATTTGCAAGAGTTGGCAAGCCAAGGGCTGACGATTCAAGGCAGTTTTGATGGTGAAATTTATGTTCTTAAGGGTAAGGTTAAGAAATAAAGGTATTGGTTTACTACTACCCCACACATTATTACTGCCGGCAGTGTCGCAAGACATTGCCGCTGTAACAGTATTTAGAAGTAAAATACAAAGCGGAATAAATCATTCTTATAAATATTAACTAGTTTTAGTTAAAAAAAAGCAAGCCAGGTGGCTTGCTTTTACCGTCTTTAAATACACACACTTATAGACTCGATTTAACTATACCTTTTAAAATCTATAGCTTGCGCCAAATGTAATACGGCGGTCTGTAATACCTTGGAAACAAAGTAAAGCACCTTCGTTCACACAAGATTGGCTAACTTCTGATTCAGTTAAGTTAACGGCTTCAATACCGATATTTAGCTGATCGTTCACATCATAACTTATGCTGGCATTAAGCTGCCCTCTATCTTCTTGTACAACAGGGAAACCCCATGGGAAGCTCGAGGTGCTACCAAAATCAGTTGAACGGTACCCTTCGCGCCACGTATAACGCGCTCGAGCAGATAGCCCGTATTTCTCATAGTAGAATGTGATGTTATATGCGTTTTCTGACAGATCAATGAGTGATTGCTTAGCACTTATGTCTGCATCCGGGTTACCAGTTGTTAATGCAAAAACTGCATTTGCACGACTCGTTGCGGTGTCAAATGATTCACCACCAGAAAATTCTTGATAGGTGTAGTTAGCAACCACACCAAAACCTGATGCCCAGCCTAGCTCTTTTTCAAAATTTGATAAGTCGTATTGAGCAGCAAGCTCAATGCCTTGCTGTGTTGTTTCACCAGAATCATTAATAGTAGTTTGTGTTGGTACACATAACCCTACGCCAGCATCTGGGCCAAATACGTTTATGTCAGCAATTGGGTTAAATATGCCGCCACCTTCACACTCTGGACCATTTGTATCGCGAAAGCCTGTGCTTGGGTCTTCAAATGGGTCAACTTGCTGTGTAACGTGCAAATCGCTACGTGTTTTATGAAAGTACCCCACACTTAATAAAGCAGCGGGTGCAAAATACCAATCAGTGGATATATCGAAAGAGGTTACTTCTTCTGGCTCTAAGCCTGAGTTACCTATTGAAACTGCACTATTAGGGCTGGTGCCAAACGTAACAGACGTAGATAGGTCATCAAAATCTGGGCGTCTGATATCTTTTGACCAACCTAAACGAACAATCACATCTTCACTTACATTCGCGGCTAAATTAAATCGTGGTAAAAAGAAATCGTAATCACCTTTTGACGTTACTTGAGTAACCAGCTCGTTGCCACTTCCATCTTGAGTAACAGAGTTACCTAGCGATGTAACTTCAGTCTCTAAATAACGTAGGCCAAAGTTACCGCGAAACATGCCGTACTCAAAATTTGCTTGTGCATATAAGGCATGTGTTTCTTCTTCAATATCAAAAAACGCATTTACTTGAGATGTTGGTGAACTTATTGGACCACGGTCAGAACCCGTTATAGCATTATTAGCTTCAATCGCTTGGTTAAGTGCTGCTAATACAGCTTGTGGATCAGAGGATGCAAGCTCTGGGTTTATAAGTAAGAAATCACGAATATAAAGTGCTCGCCCATCACCATCGTTAAAGTTATCTGGGCCCGCTGTTAATAATTGTGCAAATAAATCACCCGTTGGGCTATCAGCCATATTTCTTAAACCAACGTTAGAGCGAACTTGATCCGACACACTGCTCGTTTTGCTGTAGCGATAACCAAAATCGACTGACGTTATTACATCATCTAAGTAATATGTAAAATCTGTACGAAACGCATCTTCTGTATTTTCTGACTCGTCTTGCCCTTGGTTTACGTCACGTAGAACAACATTTGCAGGGTCGAGTAATTGAGCCATTGTTGGCGCGTTTGCCTCCCCCGTTGCAATTCCAAACGTAAGTGCATCACCTGTAAGATCATACTCAAAAGGAGTACCGTTTTCATTTGACGAATTAGTAGCAACATTTGGATTTATAAAATTAAGCGTTGTATTAAAGCTTGGTGTCGTTGAATCAGAACGCGAGGTTGAGGCTTCAACACTTGCAAATAATCTATCGCCTTGCCATTCCCCTCCTATTCTAAATATTTTGCTCTTTGTGATGCGTGAATTAGTATCACTAGAAAAACGCAAGTTAGGATCGCCACCACCGTCTTCAACCGGAATAACGCCTCTTACAGCCGCTTGAATGCTGCCTAGGTTCTGTCCGTCAAGAGAACCAAAATTAACTGTTTCAAACTCACTCGGTATTGATACATTTCTAAGATCACTTAGGCCAGATGCTTGTACTCTAGAGCTTTCTTGGCGACGCTCTTGATCGTTAACAACTGCATCAAAAAAGAATTTCATATTATCGTTTGGCGCATATTCAAATGTACCTGCGAAGTTTTTTGTCTCGTATTCGTAATTATCATAATCTTGAATTAAAAACTGTACTGGTAGGAAATCAAATGATTGTGCACTTGCTGCACCACTATCAGCGGCTACCGAATTATCTCTATCTGCGCGAGGGCGAAATGCGGTTACGTCTTGCTCACTGTAACTACCACTAAATACAACACCAAACTTACCGCCCGAATCAAGCTCCCAGTTATCCCCCCAGGCACCAGAAACTCGAGGAGTGACACCGTCTGTTGATAAGCTACTATCTTCACCTTGAACTCTAATTGAGCCTAGAGTTTCATTTAACTGTAACGGGCGAATTGTTTTCAAGTTTATTGTTGCGCCCACAGAGCCTTCGATTGTTTTTGCTTCAGGGGACTTAATTACTTCTACACCAGAGATAATTGCTGCTGATACATCTTCAAAACTAATACCACTTCGTCCAGAACCTGAGCCAACTGTTGATACGCCGTTCACTTCTGTACGATTAGCATTGGTACCACGAATTTGAACACCCGTACCTACCCCTGCTTCACGAGTAATTTGAATCCCTGTTACGTTTTCAAGTACTTCTGCGAGGTTTTGATCTGGTAGCTTACCAATATCTACAGCCTCAATAATTTCAACAAGGCTGTCTGCTGAACGCTTTTGTGCAAGCGCATTTGTAAGCGATTGTCGAATACCTGAAACCTCGATAACCTCAAGATCATCTGCAGCTTTTTTTGGAGCTTCTTGCGCCTGTGTAGACAAAGACATACCAAGTGCAGTTGCCGATATAACTGCCAGTGTAATTTTAGATAACTTGTGACTCATAGTTTTTTTCCTGTGTGTGTGAAATGCTATGTTTAACCAGCTACTTTATTGTTTTTATTAAAAGCCCTTAATTATTACAAAACCTTAACTTTATATTTACACTCAACTATAAAAAGGTCAACCTTTTGGTAATTAATTTAGATCAAATATTATGCAATATGTTATTACCAAAATAGAAAAACCTATCTAACCTTCAAGCTAATAGCAAAACTTACATTTTAAGTTAATGTTATTTATGGTTTTTAAGTTTCATTAGAAATAGGCCTATTAATAACAAGGGTTAGAAGAGTTATCGTTTTAAAAATGAAATAATTTAGGCAGGAAAAATCGATGATGTTAGGCGTACTGCATAAACAGCAATGTTGGTTAACCAATTTAATTGTTTTAGTCAAGTAGCGTAATTCTGGAGTGAGTTTTTTTGAGTACTGTTAGCTAACGCTATCGAAAATATAAAATTGAAGAATTTGAGGATCAAAAAAGGCGGTAAAACCGCCTTTTTAATGTGATTAAGTGTTTAACTATTATAGCTTGTAGCTTAAGCCTAAGAATAAACGTGGGCCGTAGTCATTCACTTCACCTAGGTTACCTTCAACAAAGAAATCTTGTGATTTAGGAGCACTGAACAAGTTAATTGCTTCAGCTTTAACTCTAAAGTGCTCATCAATTTTGTATGATGCGCGCATTTCCCACACACCTACGCCATCAACATAACGAAGTCGAGTACCATTTGTAGTATATGGTTGGAAATACTCACTACGATATTTGTAAATAACGGCAGTATCAAATCCACCTATTTGGTAGTAAAGCTGGCTGCTAAATACATGCTTTGAGAAACCAGGTACTGAAGCCGACTCAATAATACCATCAGTTAATTGTGTAGTATTACCATCTACGTCAGTCTCAAACGTATCGCCGTACAAGCTATCTTGGAACTCAAAATCAGTGTCTGCATAGTTGTAACCAAATTTCATACCGATGCCATTATCCCAGCGGTAAGAAAATGAAGCTTCAAGACCTAATATTTCACTGTCCTCGTCTGATGTAACAGAATTAGTAATTGGTAATGAAACAGTTTCACCGGCAACAGTAAAATCTTCAATTACTGTTTGTTGTTGAAAACCACCGTTGAACTGTTTGTAGTATAAGCTTAACGCTAAGATTGAATCTTCGTTAGGGTACCATTCAAATGCAGCATCGTAGTTCCACGACATAAGCGGTTGAGTATCTGGGTTACCAGAACCATTTACACCCACCAATAAATCGCTGATTGAAGTTGCTGTACCTTCTGTATCTTCTTGGAATGTACGGCTGTAACCTAAATCAGATGGATCTGCGCGTGACATACCACGGTATATACCAGCTCGGAATAAAATATCTTCACTGTAATCAATAACTAGGTTAAAACTTGGTAAATACTTAGTGTAGTCACCACCGCTTTTTATTTTATCCAATGAACCATTATCAGATTCAACCAGAGAAAGTACACCGGTATCACTTGTTACAACATCAAAGCTATTTCTAAAACCAACCGAAGTTACTTCTGTGTCTACAATACGAAGACCAAAGTTACCGCGAATGAATTTACCAAACATTTCTGTATCGTAATTAGCCATTAAGTACACTGATGTTGTTTTTTCTGTTACATCAATTGTACCTGCATTTTCATATTCAACTTCTGGGTAAGCAAACACACCATCAGCGTTAGAACCAGCTACAGCTTGTGAGAAACATACGTTGTCGTATGTAGCCCATGATGAACCTGTACCGCTATCTACAACGTTACCGTCACTATCAACATTTGTTACAATATCGCCATCAGATACACTCGATAAAAAGCTTGATTCTGGAAAGTCGATTTGACAACCTTGTAATACGTCAAGCGCTTCTGTACCAGAGTCTAGTGTAAATTCGTTTCTTGAACCGTTACCTTGGCTACCACCATACTGTAGGAACGTCATTTCAGATGTTCTAATACCACCCTGTACACTGGTGAAAACGTTACCATCTAGCGCATAGTCAAAATCTAATCGCGCTGAGATAACTTCGTTTTCACGAACATTTTCACGGTCAAGTCGCGTTCTTAGGCTATCTGTAAAGTTTGAAATATCTGTTACATCAAAATCTGTCAGTGTGAAATGAGGGATCTCATCACCCATATCCCAAGAAAAGAAATTACGACCTGATGTTCTACCACGGTTAGATATTTGAAGTTCTTCACGTTCAGTTTTTGAATATGCTAAATCTAGGTCAACAGTTAATCTATCAGTAACTGTATGTTCTATATTTATGCCGTAACCTTGGTAGTTTTCTTCACGAGAAAATTGCTCACCCGCTGATTCAATGCGCTCTTCACCTTCCCAGTGCAAAATACCGCCTACATCGTTAGTAACAAGTGTTGGACCTGTTACACCTGGTGTGGCACGTTTTTGTAAAAAGATTAAATCGTGGCGTGCTTCTTGTTGTGTTCTATCTGAAATTTGCGCATCAAAGTTAACATCCCAATCAGCTGAAGGTTGGTATTGCAGTGCAAAAAACATTGCATCACGCTCATCTGATGTCTCGTTTTGACGGTAGCTTCGGCTACTACCAGTCCAAGCATACGGAGTACCATCACTTACTGCTTTGCCCGTTTCAGGATCAATTTCTGTATCGTAACCTTGGTTGCTACTGCCACTAACTTGGTCTTCACAGTCGCCTGCGCTGCTACGGTAAAAACCTTCATTAGTATTATTTGGATCGTTTAAACAGGCCCATAATGAAGAACCTGATGGGCTAGAGCTTCTGTATTCAGCTTCTGGTTGGCTAATATCTTGGCGCTGTACACCAAAAGACACACCAACAGCTTGGCCGTTATCAAATTCAAACTGGTCAACATAACTAAACGTGCCACGGTAACCCGCGTCACTTTGAAGTGAGTTATCTACATTACCTTCATCAGGGTTGTAGTTTAATTTAACCTCTGCAGATACACGTTGTTTGCCAAAATCAAGTGGAGTTATAGTTTCAAGTGCAATAACACCTGCAACACCACCTTCAATCATTGAGGCATCTTGCGTTTTATATATCGCTACTTTTTTTACAAGTTCAGAAGGAAACTGCGAAAAGTTAACTGAGCGGTCACCACTACCATTAGTCGCTTCACGACCATTAATGTGTGTTGCGCTTAAAAATGGACCAAGTCCACGGATAGTTATTTCAGTTGCACCACCATTTTCACGGTGAGATGCAGCGCCTGTAATTGACTCAAGTGCTTCACCGATAGACAGTGCTGGTAAATCACCAATGTCTTCTGATGACAAGCCATCAACTACCGTTGTTGCTTCACGTTTAATTGCTATTTGGTCCTGTATTGTTCTACGAGTACCTGTAACACTAATTATTTCAACGTCTTCTTCAACTTCTGTCGCTTTTCCCTGATCTTCTTGTGCGCTTGCTGTAAATACGCAAGAACTTGCCATACCTGCGATGACCGCTGTTCTTACCCATTTTGCAACTGGGCGCATTGCAAACTGCCCTGTTGTAGAATTATTGCTATCTCGTGACTTCAACGACATTTGAATTCTCCGCTGGTTGTTGTTGTGTGATTTTAGTGTGTTAGCTTGTTATGCTTATGTATATTTTATGTGTCCTTTGACTTTAATATACTCAAACGCAGTCATATGATCAACCAATTTAGCGTTTTAATATTACCATGAGGTATACCAATTTTTACATAGCGGCATTACCAGCAGGTCAGGCAGGTTTTTTACTAGAATATATATAGATCTAAACTAGTCGATAAATGGCTAATGTAGGTTGAGAAAAGTGTGGTGATTATTAATAAATAATAAAAAAGCCCCAAATTTGGGGCTTTTAAAAGTTAACTGATTAATTGGTTATTTAATCGTTTTGTATTTCCCATGTAGATCCAACACCTACTTCAGATGATTGAATATAATGAAGCCCTTTAGCACCCGCCTCTGCCTGAAGGCCTGCAGGGTCAGTTTCTAATAACGTACTTGTTGCTGTAACGTACTCAAGTACTTCTTTACCATTCGTTGCTGGGTCTTGGTCAATTGCACCATCAGTATCGAATGCGCCATTACCGTTTAGTTTTCTAATTTCAACCCAGTCACCGCTTGCATCGCCTGATACTCGACTATCCATATAACCAAAGTTGTTACTTAGCACCGAACTATCATGATTAATTAAGTCACAGTCATATTCAAAAGCATGGTCACTTTCAAGTGTATTTGGGTAAAATAGGCCTTGAGTTGTGGCACTGCTGTTTATTGTATCTGCGTCTGTTTGATCACCTAAACCGTTTGCAATTAAATTTCCATTAAAGTTTATAACAAACGCATTTTTGGTCAGCCCATAGAGTACCGGTGCATTCGCTGCGGTTAACTCATCGCAATCACTTGCTGGTGCTTTAGGACCTATTTCCGTACTAAATACAATAGGTTGCTGTGAGTTCAAAACCGTATTGTTTGTTACATTTAGTGTAAAGTCGCCAGCGCTATCAAGCACTGCCTGATTACCTGACTTTGGTACACCACCATCATCTTGCGAAAATGGGTTAGCTGTAAATACAATACCGCCCGCTTCTTTATTACCAGAACGAATACCTGCAATGTAGTTGTTACTTACGGTGTGACCAAGTGGTGTAATTAATATACCCGCTGGGCGATCATCAGAGCTTGCAATATCGGTAGTTCGAATAATAACGTTATCTGTAACACTGTTGAAGCCACCATCTTCTAGTGAAATACCACCATTAGGATTTACGATTGTATTGCCTTTGATGGTTGCACCAGAAGTTTGTACACGCATTAAACGACGACCCGTTACAAAGTTTTCTACGCGGTTATACTGAATAGTAAAGTTTGCATTATCAGCTGCACCGCTACCCGTTGTGCTACCTGCATTGATTAAATATAAACTTGATTGACCAAAGTTTGGATTATCACTGTCGCTAAATAAATTATATTGAATAACGTGATCAGAGCTTGATGATGATATTTTTATCACAGACCCTTTTTCTGCTACATTTCGATTAGAGAATGTATTTCGCTCAACCAACGCGCTTTGACCTTTTATCATCAGCCAATGGTATTCAGAGTTATTGAGTGTAGCTTCTTCTCCATCCATCGTGTTTTGCGAAAAAGTAAAGTTATCCCCTTCTGAGTAAATAACAGCACCTTCTTCGGTTTCACAAAATGCACCCGCTTTAGTATCTATATTCTTAAAGGTAAGCCCTGTTAATCCAGCGCCATCTACTCCAGCAGCTACATGCACACATACTTCACCGCTAAGTACAGGAGTTTGACCTTCTACAGCGCGAAGCGTTACTGCACTGGTTAATAAAACTGCGTCCATATCAGCATAAACACCGGTGTTTAAGCCAATAACATCACCATCAGCTAAACCGCCGCTTAAAGCACCAAGGAGTGCTTCAGGGTTACTAACTAATTGTGTGTAAACTAATGTATCAAGTGAGTTTGTAACCTCACTCGCAAAACCATCGTTATCTGTATACGTAGCTTTTACCGACATTATTGAGCCAGCGTAAGCAGAAGGTGTAAATGTTTTACTATTACTGTCGGCTACTTCAACGCCATCAGCAGACCAAGTATAAGTAACGTTTGCCTCTTCAACACCGTTGTTATCAGTTATCTCTGCTGTTAACTCGCCACTTGTCAAATAAGGCGCTACGCCCATAATGGCGACGCTACCGGCTTCGTCAACCGCAACAGCAGAAACAGCAATTGTTTCCTCTGATGTATTATCCTCGATAAATCCATTATCATCTGTGTAAGCAACTTGAACACTTATCTTTTGACCTAAAAGTGATGCATCAACTGTAAAGGTGCTTTGTATTGCGCCATCTATCTCTTGTGCGTCAGCAAGCCATTGGTAAGTAATATCTCCTGTTGCCCCGTCGGTATCAGCAACTTCTGCTGTTAATATATTACCAACGGTTGGCGTGCCACTAATTGTAACTTCGCCTTCTGAGTTTGTTCGTGCTACAACCTCTGTACCCGTTGAAGTCACAGACTCGTTAAACCCACGGCTATCTTCAAAAGATGCACTAACTGTGATAACTGTACCAAACTGTGCGTCTGTTAACGTAAGCGTTGAAAGTGCCTCATCAACAATTTCTACGTCATCTGCAAACCATTTATAAGTTACTGTATCGCCATCAAAGCCATTGTCGTCAGCTACATTGGCTGTTAGTTGCGAACCAACTAGCGCGTCGCCCGTAATAGTTAAACTTGCAGGGAATGCGATTGCGGCAACATCTGCGGTTGGATCTGTAATATGCGATTCATTAATACCGCCATCATCGGTATAAAGCCCTTGAACAGTAATTGGTAACCCTATCTGATCGTCAGTCAGTGTAAACGAAGCGCTATTTGCACCTGTAATTGCCTCACCATCTGCATACCAATAGTAAGTCACGTCACCTGAGATACCATCAGGGTCACTAACTTCAGCTGTTAATGTTTGTCCGCTTGTAACAGTTCCACTAAGAGCAATAGAGCCCAAGTTGTTGTCATTGTTGTTTGAGTTTGTGTCACAACCAACTATTGCAGCTGCAATAGCGCATAGCGCAAAATGTTTTAATTTCATGGTGGCTCTATTCTCCAAATTTATGGTTTTACTATTTGGTTATCTATTGTGTGTGTTACCAAATAAATCATGTGTTTATTACCAAATTTATTTGAGCTGCAAATAAATTGTTAACCAACTTGGTAATATAACCATAATAAAATAACTTTTTCCACTACACCCACCCAAATAAATAACAATAAATAAACATAAAGTTAACCACACACTGTTTCCCTAGTAAAAAATTGAATTCAATCATGTATAATTACTGCGAAAAAACATAACTTTAGAGCAAAAAAATTGTTTTTACATGAGGTTAAGTAAATCAGATTTATCTAATATATATAAAGTATTCTTATTTGAAGACTATAAGAAAATTAAGAAATGAAGTGAGTTTGTATAGAAAGGATTATTTACAGAGAGAATGAAAAATAAGAGTAAAAAAGGGGCTATTTTTTTGCCCCTTTTTTATTAAGTACTGTTTTATAAAATAGCGTTATTATAAAACTCTACAGGCTCATTTGAGCCCAAAGCAACAGGCACGCGTTGATGCAAGCTCGTTGGCGCAATATCTAAAATACGCGTTCCTCTAGAAGTTGCTTTACCACCTGCGTTTTCAACTAAAAGTGCTAACGGGTTTGCTTCGTAAAGTAGTCTGATTTTTCCGTTATCATTACCGGTACGTTTATCTTGTGGATACAAAAATAAGCCACCTCGGCATAAAATACGATGAACGTCGCCTACCATCGCTGCATTCCAGCGCATTGAGCTTTTTTCAAAGCTTTCACAGGTGTATAGCAATTTATCAAAATACACTTGAGTTGGTTCGTCCCAATAACGGTAGTTAGCCATATTAACGGCAAATTCGCGACTTTGCTCAGGCACATTCAATTGCTTATTTGTTAATAAGTAACCGCCATGTGTTGAGTCTAATGTATAGCAACGTGTTGGACCGCCAGTACTCATTACAAGTAATGATGAAGGGCCATATAACACATAGCCTGCACATACTTGATTCACACCTGGCTGACTAAATTGCTCGTCACTGTCGAAGGCAACATCATCACGGGCTAAGTAAATAGTAAATATAGTGCCTATTTGACCATTAACATCAATATTAGAAGAGCCATCTAATGGGTCAAAGGCAACAATAAACTTACCTTCAGGATGACCACCTACTGCATGATCTTCTTCTTCTGATGCAACTGAGCGTACGCTGCTATCGTCAAGTAGTATGTCTTTAAGTAGTTGATTTGCGATTACATCCAACTTTTTTTGAACTTCACCCTGAACATTTTCGTTAAGGGTTGAGCCTAAAACACCGGCTAATTCACCCTGACTTACTCGAAAAGCAATTTCTTTACTAGTCGCTAAAATTGTGCGAATAAGTAAAATAAGATCGGTATCTACACCGTCTTCTTTCAATACTGTATTTAATCTTTTCATGCACTATACCTATTTACACAATTTAGATCGTCAAAGCATTGCTCTAGTCTTGCAACCATACTTTGCTCTGAATGACGCAGCCATACGCGAGGGTCGTAATATTTTTTGTTTGGCTTATCTTCCCCATCAGGGTTACCAATTTGCTCTTGTAGGTATGCTTGATTATCTTTGTAGTAATCTAAAATACCTGTCCAACACGCCCACTGCGTATCAGTATCAATATTCATCTTAACTACGCCATAGGTTAAAGACTCTGCAATTTTATTGTACTCAGAACCACTACCACCATGAAACACAAAATTAATTGAGTTGCTTGGTAGATTAAATTTCTCTGATACGTAAGCTTGTGAATCTTTTAAAATAGTTGGTGTAAGAACAACGTTACCCGGCTTATATACACCGTGAACATTGCCAAAAGACGCTGCAATTATAAAGTTAGGGCTAATACGGCTCAAACGTTCGTAAGCAAATGCAACATCTTCAGGCTGAGTATATAAAGAAGAGCTATCTAAGTGTGAGTTATCAACACCGTCTTCTTCGCCGCCCGTGCAACCAAGTTCAATTTCTAGAGTCATACCTATTTTTGCCATACGCGTTAAGTAACGTTCACAAATTTCGATATTTTCTTCTAAAGGCTCTTCTGACAGATCAATCATATGTGAGCTAAACAATGGTTTGCCAGTCAGTTCAAAGTGTCTTTCACCTTCATCAAGCAAACCATCAATCCAAGGTAGTAGCTTTTTAGCTGCGTGATCAGTGTGAAGCATCACTGCTACTTCATAATGTGCTGCCACTGAATGTACATATCTTGCAGCACTTACCGCCCCAAGCACAGCTGATTGTTGCTCTGGTAAAGATAAGCTTTTACCACAAAAAAATTGTGCTCCACCATTAGAAAGCTGAATAATAACGGGCGAGTTTTTCTTTTTAGCAGCTTCTAGCGTCGCATTAATAGATGTTGTGCTAACAACATTTACCGCTGGCAACGCATATTGATTAGTACGTGCATGCTCGTACACAGCACTTACTTCGTCGCCAACGATTACGCCTGGTAGTATTGTTGGGGCTAAATAATTCATTTATGAAATCCTTTCTATTTTAAAGCCTGGATACAAGAATCAGTAATTGCTTGCCAATTTTCTTGTTCAACCCATTCTTTTTTCGCTATCCAAGTACCGCCAACGGCGAATACATTATTTAAAGAAAGATAGTCCATTTTGTTACTTTCGCTAACGCCACCTGTAGGACAAAAGCTGACTGCTCTAAATACTGACGACACAGCTGACACAAAAGGAGCGCCACCGGCAAGCGATGCTGGGAATAATTTTTGCTCTTCAAAGCCATACTCAAGCGCCATTAAAATATCACCGGTGTTTGATACACCAGGAAGTACCGGCACATTACATTTAGCAAGTGCTTCAAGTAATACAGGAGACACCGCTGGGGTTACAATAAAATCAGAACCCGCTTCAAGTGCTTGCTCCAAAATATCAGTATTGATGACTGTTCCCGCACCTACTTTTAGCTCAGGCACCTGTGCTTTAATAGCTTTTAATGCCTCTATTGATGCCTCTGTTCTTAGCACTACTTCAACTAAAGTAAGCCCAGCATTGGCCATAGCTTTCGCTATTTGAACACCTTGCTCTGGAGTATCTGCTTGAATTATAGGTAGCAGTGTTTGTCCTGCCATAAGTTCAGAAAAGCGAGTCATAACGTTGTTCCTTTATAAAAAGTAATGCGGCCGAGGTATAGCGGCCTTTAATGTTTAATTATTTTGTTATACCAATTGCATTAAATTAATGAGCTATTATAGCGACAAGAAAATAGCTCAATAACAAGGCTAAAATTATGATACATAGTTGCTCTATATAAATAATTTTTAACGTAGTTAGTGAGTTATTTAATACGCTAAGGTGATCATGTTTTTAATAAAATTGGTATCACATGCCAGCTTCAGCCATTGCTAGCTGAAATATATCTTTTGGAGCAATAGCACCTGGTTGCTGTATAACAGTCCCTGCCGCTTTTGCAGCATGTTGCACGGCACTTGAAATTGATTTATCAGATAAACGTGCACCTAAGTAAACACCGTTAAAGGCATCGCCTGCTGATGTTGTATCTACAACGTTTTTGACCGGTACAATAGTGTGGCTTTGAAGCGTATCGCCCTCTTTTGTCACTACCGATTCAGGGCCATTTTTAACAACAATTTCTTCAATTTGGTAAGGCTTTAAATATTCAACAACTGCTTCTACGCTATGAACGCCATAAAGTGTTGTTAAATCTTCAACGCCTGGTAGGGTAATATCTGCAAACGTAAAGGCTAAATGATACTGCTCTTTTGTTTCCTCTACACTATTCCACAAACGTGCTCTGTAGTTAGGATCAAAAACGATTTTAACCCCAGCATCTTTAAGCTGCTTTACAACTTTCCAAAAGTCTTCACGTGCACTTTCTTCAATTATTGCTAATGAAATCCCTGAAAAGAAAAACATATCACCTTGGCTAAGCTGCTCGAGTGCATCAGCATCTAAAAAATCAACAACCTTTTTAGCTGCAGAATCATTGCGCCAATAAATAAAGCTACGCTCACCATGCTCATCAGTTTCTATGTAGTACATACCAGGTACTTTGGTGTCGTGAGCAAATACAAGTTGCGTATTTATTTGTTCACTCTCAAAGCGTTCTAGCATTTTTTTACTTAAATTATCTTGACCTAAAGCCGTAACAACCGAAGTAGTAACCTGCGGGAAGCAACGTTTTAAATACACTGCAGAATTATAAACATCGCCTGCAAATGATTGGTGCAGTGTTGCCGCGCTCATAGCTCTAAGCTCGACCATGCATTCACCGATAAAGTAAATATTTTTCATCTTGGAAGTTACCCTATGTAGTTAACTGCTATGCACATATACAAAATATGTTGGCATAGCAGTTATTATCTAGATTATTGAGGCTTTTTAAGAGGTTCTATTTTTGGAATTAAAATCCAAACAGCTGCCATTGCAATGATGGCTAAAGAAGCACCAATTACAAATGCTGGTGTGTAGTTACCATCAGCAGTAAGAAAAGGTACTAGCGATGTAAGACCTACAGCACCAAGCTTTGCCGCCATACCAGAAAAACCTGATAATGTACCCACTGCTTTTTTACCTAACAAATCACTTGGTAGTGTTTGCACGTTACCAATTGCAGTTTGAAAACCAAATAATATAACAGCCATAATTAGTACCGCTGTCGTTGGTCCGCCTGGATTTGCCATTGCAAGTAACGCAGGTAACATAATTAAACAGCCCAGCGTTATAGTTAGCTTACGTGTTTTATCTGTGTTCCATCCGGCTTTAAGTCGATTTTGTGCCAGTAAGCCACCAAACCATGCACCAAACATAGCGCCAACATAAGGAACCCAACCGTATATACCAATAGACTTAACATCCATGCCATACACTTCGTTCAAGTAAATAGGTATCCAAAAAACAAATAACCACCAAATAGGGTCAATCGCAGCAGAGGCTATAATTACACCCCAGCTTTGCTTACGAGAAAGTAGCTCAGCCGTTGAAGGATTATATTCTTCTTCGTCTTCGCCTGTTACATCGCCATTATCATCAACACGTCTTTGACCTGTTAAGATATATTCACGTTCTTCGGCAGTAAGCCAAGGGTGAGAGCTAGGCGGCGCTTTAACTAAAATTAACCATGGCACTAACCAAAGAAAACCTAATACACCAACAAAAACAAACACCATTTGCCAGCTAAAGTAGATAGTTAAGTATGCAATTAAAGGAATAGCAATAATACCGCCGATAGCAGCGCCAGAGTTAAAAATACCCTGTGCTAATGCACGCTCTTTAGTTGGAAACCATTCAGCATTACCTTTAGCTGCGCCCGGCCAGTTACCGGCTTCGGCTACACCTAAGATTGCCCGAAAAATACTAAGGCTAAGTACACCTTGTGCAAATGCATGCGCAACGGTTGCAATAGACCAAACACCTATCGATAAAACAAAACCGAAGCGTGTGCCTACCCAGTCAAATATTTTACCAAATATGGCTTGACCAAATGCATAAGCAAATACAAACACAATTGAGATATTAGCGTATATTTGTTTGCGTTCTAATGCTGATTCATCAGGGAATAAATCTTCAACAATATCAGGCCAAAGCACGCTAAGTGCTTGACGGTCGATATAGTTAATAATGGTAGCTAGCGCAATTAGCGCTATAACCCACCAACGTAAGCCTTTAAGTTGCATAATTAATCCTCAAGAAAGTCTTCACGCGCTGGGCTAAAAGTATCAATCAGGATTCCGCCTGTTGGGCAGGTAGCTCCATGATCAGCAAATGGTGGGATTAAGCAGCTATCACCCGGTTTTAAGATTTTAGTTACGCCATCAATGTTAAAGTGAAACTCACCTTCAACAACATACGTTACTTGAGAATGTCTGTGAGCATGGTTATAACCAATAGCCCCTTTCTCAAACCAAATTTTAACAGCCATTAGCTCTTCGTTATAACCTAGCATTTGACGTTTTAGACCATTTCCTAAGTCTTCTATTTCGGTCTCGTTACCAAATGAAAAGTTTGCGCTTTGCTTTTGCATCCTATTTACTCCTGATTATTGTTCATCATATAAACGCCTAATCGGCCATTTAAAGTGAACTCTTTATTTTGATAATTGAATGTGTTTTTAGCTGATGTTGGTGCTTTATTAATAGCCACTAAATATGACTTGCCTTTAATATCAAGTTCAACAAGTGTTAAATCGCCCTGCTGACTATATTCAAGCTTTGTAACTCTACTAACAGCTTCTAAGGTATATTCTTTACTTGGATTGTATTCACCGTGAGGCTCTAATACTGATATAAATTTATGATGCTTTTGACCCTCAACGCGACGAATAAAACCGTTTTCGTTACGTAAATTAAAATCAGGGTCATTTGCGCCTATTTGGGTAAACAAGAAAGACTCATCACCTTTAACCAAACTCGTTTGCGTATAAAAACGACCATTCTCGTTTAACCACGTTACTTTAGCTAAACCACTTTGAGGTTGCGCTTGAGCTTTAAGCCATAGATGCTGGTAACCATTTTTAGTACCTAATGCAGCGAGTTGTGTTGCATTCGCTTTTAGCTCAAAGCTGGTATCGATAAGCTGACCTTTATAATGCAAAGGCAAGTCAAGCTGATGCGCTTTATTTGCTGCAACATCAAACATATCAAGTGCAACTGTGCTTTGTAGTTCAGGTAAGTTAATAAGTGCAAGCGTGCGTTCAAGATCAACGCCTTTATAAGCTGTGCTTATTTCGCCACTTGAAACCGTGCCATATTCATTTGTTTCAAAGAAGTTAAGCGTTGGGTAGTTATTATTACCTACTTCAACATTTGCATTAAAATGTGTTGTTTCGTCAACCACTACCGTATTGTGCGCAACAGTGTGTTTAGCGTAAGTTTCGTTTTCTGGTAAGTAACGACCGCCGTATTTAGCTTCTACATTTAAAAAACGTGCTGCGCCATAATCAGATACAATTTCATTTCCGTGGTCGTAAAACTGCCATGTTAATTTATCAAAATGACCATGGCCCAAACCTTGTGCAGCAGGTTTAAACAGTAGCGCTTGATCGCCACCTACCTGCGTTCTCATTACAACTAAAGCACCTTGTTTACCGTCATTACCATCACCGAAGGCAACTGATTTAAACGAATAAGGTTTTGCCATGTTGTTATCAAGTGCTTGAGCTACTTTTAGCCCATCACCAGAGAGGATTATTTGGTCTTGTTGCTTAGCTATATCTAAATAACCTGCATCGTTGGTTAAACCGTATGCCGCAGTTACACCATTTACTAACTCAATGGTATCGATACCTTTACTTTTTATTGCATCGTTAATTGGGAAGAACAAACCGTTGTAGCTAAGTTGAATCGTCGTATCAATCGCTTTTAATAATATGCCATCGCGATATTCAAAGATTTTTCTTTGTGGTTCGTTGTTTTCAATCGCTTTAGCAAACGTTACAAATGGTAATAGTGCAAAGCGTTGATAGTAAGGACCTTCGTTATAGTAACCTTGTGGTGAAAACAGCATCTCTAGCTGCTTAATAAAGCCACCTTTACCCGACTTTTCTAAATCGTATAATGATTTTTCTACCCACTCAGGTTCACCTAATACATACCCTGCCATGCCAACACCCGCTGTTGCCCATGTTCCATGGTTATGTACTTTATTAAATGTAGAGGGTTGGCCTACTGATGTGAACAACGAAACAGGACGTAGTAAGTCATTTTCAATTTTTTTAATGTTATCGGCATTTAACGAGTCATGAATTAGATCATATGCTTGTATTGTGTACACAAGCCACATTGCTTCATTTAGGCTTTGCCAAAAAAACTTACCTGGATTTTGCGAATCCATTTTACGTTTTGGATGCAGACCAAGCGTTGGGTATAATTTTGCATACTCAAGCAACATATCACGTACATAATTTGCGTATTTATCATCTTGGCTTAATTGATAAATAATGCCCGCATTGTACATAAGTTGGTAATTTTTCTTATGACGCTCATGTGTATAACCACCACCGCCGTCTTTTGGAACTGGCACAGTGATAGGCTGTGCAATTTGCTCATCAACTTGTGCTTTTAGCGATTCAAACGCGTTAGCAAACTTTGTGCTACTGTTGCTACTAATTGCTTGGCGCATTTGCTTAACATCATCAGTAGTAATTACTAAGTTTGGGTGCGCTGCATGCGCACCCAATGATGTAAGTAATGTAAGTGCAGCTACAGCAGCTATTTTAAAACCTGTTTGGCATTTTAATAAGTGCATAGTATTTACCCTGCCTTATTTAAAATGTTGTTATTTTTTAATACTGCCGTATGCGGGCCTTTAACTCTTAGCTCTTTCACACTTGGTGCTTTAGTTTCATCAAATGTATTGTTTGAGATTTCAGTTTTAGGCTCGCCTACTGTGTGCTCTACAACAATAGGAGCAGTTTTAACAAATTTATTATCTGTGATATTAGTAACCTGAACACCGTGAACATAAATGCTCGCTTGCTCTTTATTACGCTTACCAAAGCCAATATTATTAAGCGTGTTACTCATCATTTCAAAATGAGGACCAAATGTACTTTCATCTGAACCACCACGGTAAAGCTTAACTATGCCGCCTTCTACATCGTTAAATGTATTATTATTTACAATAACGTATTCCGCGTTATAAACACCTAAGTCTTCAATTTCAGTATTTAGACGTAAAATGTCACCTGTTACTGTATTAAAGGTATTACCTGTAAGAATAATTTCATCAGCCATTGCACCTTTACCAGTGATAAAGAAATGGAATGAATGATTAATATCTAAAGCATTTAACTCTGAGTTGGTCATTACAAAGCGATAATTATCAACCATACCCCATTTTTGCGTACGAACAATGCTGTTCCCTATTGCATCTGGCGCGTTTTCACCTGAAATTGATAAGCCATCTAGTTTTAAGCTGCCGCCATCATGTATTTCAAATAATGTAGAGCGTTGAAAAGTAAGTTTAGACTTGCCGCTTTGCTTCGCTTTAATTGTCAACGTTTTATCAATTTTAACCAGTTTAGAAACATCATACTGACCAGGTGCGAGTTCTAATACATCACCCGACTCTGCATTATCAATAGCGTCTAGTAATGCACTTACATCAGCTTTAACAGAATGTGTTTTACCAGAATCAAAATCAATTAAGGCAGGTACTTTTGCATACCAGCTAACACCGGTATCTTCTTTTTTCAGCACTTTTAAATCGCGCTTTGCACCTACATTTAAACTTTTAGATGTTGGGTAAAGTAGACCATTACTTGCTTTTTTAAGTGTGATTTTTTCTTTCTTTACACCGTACATTAACTCAGAAAGCACTTTTGTATCAGCAATGTTGTTACTTAGTACCAACCCACTTACATCATCAAATGTTGTAAATGGCTGTTCGCCATCTTGATTTATGATTAAGTTGTTTTTCATTGTGCTGTTTTTAGGCGCCGCACTTCGTTCAGCATCGCTACCAGCTGCAAGTTGAATATGACGCACATTTATAAATGTGTTGTTTTCAATCGTCGCATTTTCAACCTGGTGATAACGATTAATAGATGAATTTGGTACGCCGTTCATCACAGTAAAACCACTGCCAAAACGGTATCCTGTTAGACCTTGTAGGTAGTTGTTTCTTACAATTTGGTCTTTATTGATAACGCGTATACCACCTGTGTGGTCAACACCATTACCAATGAAAATATTTTCTTCTATAAGATTACCGTTACCGTGGCGCAGCGTTAATGTACCGCGCGCTTCATAAAATACATTATTACGAAGGATGTTTTTGCCTGACTTAACCGAAACAATTTCTACTTCACCATTGGTGCGTTCAAAGTAGTTATTCTCTACCAATGTATGCGAATCAGTTAATGAGTAGTGGCTGGTACCAATACGTAGGGTTTCACCACCGTTCGAACCAAAAGTAGGACGGTAACCAAAGTAGTTGTTATCTATACGATGATAATTTTCCTGACTTGCTTCAGTATTTAAACGAACAGCAACTGTCACGCCTTTATTTCGTTTGCCGACTAAATGGCTATGATCGAAGCGGTTATGTTGTCCATATAGTGCCACCCAATAATCAGACTCTCGTTTGTCTGGATTACTGTAATTATCGATTACTGTTTGTGTAACTCGTGAATTGTAGGCTAATTCATTTTTATTTTTACGAAACTCTATTACAGCTGAGCTCGGTGTATAGCCGTCTTTGAATACTAAACCTGAAGCTTCAAGGTATTTACCTGCAAGTCTTAGGTTAGATTGACCCGATAAAATTACTTTACCGTTAGTTTCAGCGGTCAATAAAATAGGAGAGTTTTTTGTGCCTTGGCCTTCAAGTAGGATTTCGAAGTCAGACCATGTACCGTTTTTAAGGATTACTTTGTCGCCAGCAACTAAGTTAGACGAAATATCACGGAAGGCTTGTTTATCATCTACAAAATAATCTTTGGCTGCTAATTGCGTAGATATACAACCAATCAGAACTAAACTTAGCTTTATAGTATTAATTAAACGCATAGTTAACTCTTTATATTGTGACTCGAATTAGGCTCTATGAATATTTAAAAGTGGTGTTGCACAAAGCAGGCTAAGTCTCGTCAATCGAAAGTGTGTGTGCTGGCGCTAAACTATAAAGCTAAGCGCCATTTGTCGTGTTTTTTACTTTTCTAACTTTTTGAAGTAATCAAAAATTTCAGGAACGTTACCTTGACCCATACCAGCGTCAAACGCTGCTTGTAGGTTAGCTGATGAACCTTCAGCGATTTTAGATTCAGTACCTAGGTCTTCTACCATTTGTAGGAAGTAGCCTAAATCTTTGTTTGCATTAGCAATTGAGAAACCAAGGTCGCTAACATTATCAACCGCATAGTTTTTACAAAATTGCATAAACGGTGAATTAGATGGACCAGTCGACATGATGTCGAAAAGTTGTTGACGGTCAACACCAGCAAGCTCTGCAACTGCAAACGCTTGTGACATAGCACATACTGTAGTCATGCCCATGAAGTTGTTGATTAGCTTAGTTGTATGACCTGCACCTAGCTCGCCAAGATGGAAAACATTTTCACCTTGATCTTCTAGTACTGGTTTAACTTTATTGAATGTATCAATATCGCCTGCAGCCATAATGTTTAAAAGACCGTCTTTAGCATGTGCTGGAGTACGACCAAGAGGAGCATCAATCATGCCTGCGCCTTTTGCTGCTAAATCAGCACCAATTTTTTTAGTAGATGATGGGATAGAAGTACCAAAATCAACTAATACTGCACCTTCTTTAATGCCTGCTAAGATACCGTCTTCTGCGTAAACAATTTTTTCTACAACTGCTGAAGTTGTAAGACAAAACATAACAATATCTGAACCTTCAGCTAGCTCTTTTGCAGTGCTTGCTGTTTTTGCGCCTCTAGCAACACATGCTGCAACCGCATCTTTGCTAAGGTCCATAACAATTAGCTCATAGCCTTTGTTTTGTAAATTTTCGGCCATATTGCCGCCCATTAAGCCTAAGCCGATGAAACCGATGACTGGTTTTGACATGAATAACTCCTAAATATGTGGCGCATACTTTTATAAGAACAAGTAAAATCTACTCTATAAATACGCTGTGTCTTTTGTTTCAATTTGTAGAGTAACTTTAAGCTTGAGTTATTTATAAATTAACCTGTGCAAAACGTAACTCTGATTAATTACCAATACATTGTATTCACTCAAACCAAGCAACTTACCAATTGGTATGCAAAAACTGTATTACCATACGCCTTTTTTGTCAACCAATAAGTTAACCAAGTAAACCCCGCATTTTTACAAATTACATACAAAAAAATTTAATACAAAATAAAAACAATCAGTTAGACAGAACTGACCCAATCAAACCCAGGTTAACTTTTGTTGAACAATCAGTAACTTTTTTTATACTAATAGGTTGACCAATAATTAAGTGTTCTTTATTTAAATATGCAAAATTCAATAAAACGGTTCATTAATTGGCAATTTACAATTGATGTTATTGGTAAATCATAAAGGCCATACATGAACAGCTTCCAAATCTCCATCGTATTGAGGTTGTGATCTATAAGTAACGCCTACATATATGGCTAATACACATAAAACCACAAAATGTGCTTAATAATAGTGCTTAGTTGAAAATATACTGAACTTTGAAAAAATCACTAAAGGAACTGAATAATGCGTTTATTACATACTATGCTGCGTGTAGCTAATTTAGACAAATCAATTGCTTTTTATACTGAAGTCTTGGGTATGAAAGAATTACGCAGAGCCGACAATGACGAGTATCGGTATACATTAGCTTTTATTGGGTATGGAAATGAAAAGGACACGACGGTCCTCGAATTGACATATAACTGGGATGAAGATAGCTACGACCTGGGTAATGCTTATGGACATATAGCTATTGAATTTGAAGATATTTACAAGGCCTGTGCTGATATTAAGGCAGCCGGTGGCAATGTTAGCCGTGAACCAGGACCTGTAAAAGGCGGTACCACTGAAATTGCTTTTGTAAAAGACCCTGATGGTTACTCAATAGAGCTAATTCAGAAAAAAGAAGACATGAGTAACTTTTAAATTACTCACTAACAAATTCAAGTGATAACAATTTGCTTAGTCATGTGGGGCCTAATTGAGGGTGTAACACATTTTATGAATTGTTCAGATACTTGTGTAGATTGGTATTAAATAAAAGGTGCTTTTTAGCACCTTTTTAACGCAACTGACTATCTTTACTACCACGTCTATTGAATGATTTTGCGCTAGCACCATTACCTTCTATTGCAGCTTGGCATGCAACACAATAACGCACTCCAGGTAACGCAAGCCTTCGTGCTTGTGGGATTTTCTCGTCGCACTCATCACATAGTTCTGCACTTGCGCCAGATATTAAATTGCTTCTTGCATACTGTACGGCGTCATTAACACTCGCATCAATTTGATCTTGAATTGCACCGTCTCGTGCCCATCCACTTGCCATAAATCCTCCTAATAAAGTTGGATGTTTAAATTTATGCTACCAAATCGAATCTTTATAAGTACTGAATAAAAAAGCTAGGAATGTGATGTTCTTTGAAGGCTTAAGCTACGAAACTATATTTTATACTTGGAGAAAAGATGCTGTAGTTGTTCTTTGTGAACCCTTTTTCAAAAAAGATCAACACTCTACAATTAGGCAAAAAAAAGCAGCTAAAAAAGCTGCTTTATAATTCCAATTATTTATTTAAATATTAAAGGCTGTAATCAACAACTTTCATACCTAATTTTTCGAGCTCTGGGCGGAGTGTTTTAGCATCACCCACGACTAAATAAATCATGTCTTTAGTATTTAAGTGTTTTTTAGCTAAGGCGTTAACTTCTTCTTTGCTAATATTGCTAACAATCTCATTTCTTTCTTTTACAAAGCTAGGTTTTAAATCAAATTCTAATATTTGTGCTAAAAAGCCAAGTTTTGCATTAGGCGTTTCGTATTTAAGCGCATCTTTTTGATTGATAGCTTTACGCATAAACATAAGCTCTTCGTCAGTGACACCGTTTTGAGCATAGTTATTAAGCTCATTAGTAAACTCTGTAATAGACGCAGCAGTAGAGTCGGCTCTCACCGCTGCAGAAGCAGTAAAGCCACCCGATGTTTTATCACCCCAAAAACGAGAGCGAGCACCGTAAGTGTAGCCTTTATCTTCGCGTAAATTTAAATTGATACGGCTGTTAAACGTGCCGCCCAGTGCAAAGTTCATCAAGTTAGCTTTAAAAAACTCACCTGTAATATCTTCAACCATATCGCGTTTACCAATACGAATTTCTGATTGAGGAGCATCAGGTTTATCAACCAAATAAATCAAATTAGTTTCTACTTTAGGTTCACTGAAATCAACCGCTACTGAGCTCGATTTACCTTTCCAGTTTGTAAGTGTAGCTTTAACTTTTGGTTCAATTATTGACTCTTTTAAATCAGAAACAATAATGACTTGAGCGCCCTGCGGTTTAAAGTTTGCGCTATAAAAAGCTTTAACGTCAGCAAGTGTAATAGCCTCTATACTATTAAGCGTTCCAGTGCTTGGAAGTGCGGCTATATTGTTTCCATATAGTAATTTACTATATGTATTAGATGCTAAATACCCAGCATCCTTCATTGAATGTTGAATATTTTGAATGATTTGCTTTTTATTACGCTCAAAGTCATCTGCATTAAATGCTGGTTTAAATAACTTTTCTTCGACAAGCTTTAGCGTTGCATCTACATTTTTGGTTAAGCTAGAAACATACACATTTGTATGTGTTTTATCTGAGTAGATATTTACCTGGCTACCTAGCTTTTCAAGCGCGTTACTCATCTGCTCTGTAGTGTAGTTTTGCGTTGACTCGCTCATTAACGATGCAGTTATTGATGATAAACCAACTTTACTAGCTTGCTCACTGTACAGGCCACCGGGAACTTTAATGAAAATAGCGGTAGTTGGCGTTTCTGTACTTTGAGTACCTAATATTTTAATACCGTTTTCGGTCTTAGTTTGCCAAAGAGTAGGAACATCAACAGCAGGATTTGCGCCGGCCTCTGGATGAACACTTCGATCAAATGTATCAACAGCTCTTCGTGCCACTAAATCATCAGCTGAAGTTGTAGATGGACCTCCAAAATCATGCGTTTTAGGAGTAAAGTTGTCTGGGGCAGCTATAAGTTGTGTCTGCCCTTCTGGCACAACACTCATAATAACGGCAGATTTATCTTTGATATATTGATTAAAAACACGCATTACATCAGCTTTTGTAACTTTGTTATAACGTGCAATCTCATCTTTAGCTGAGTTTGGATTACCAGTAAATGTTTCTGACGCGGCTAGTTGAGAGACTTTACCTGATACGCTTTGCAGACCAAAAATTGCACCCGATTCTATTTTAGCTTTTACTTTATCTAAATCATCTTGTGTAACGCCTCGCTCTTCAAATTCAACAAATGAATCACGAATGATTTTTTCCATATCAGCTAACGTTTTCCCTGCTGTAGGATTTGGTAAAGCATAAAGACTAATTGAACACGCTAACTCTTGGCATGGGTGATTTGCACTTGCTTGAACAGCAAGTTGAGTTTTAACTAAGTTTTTGTATAGTAATGAATTATTACCACCACCTAATATTTCAGCAAGTATATCCAGTGGTGCTTCATCTTCAGAGCGAGCGTAAGTCGTTGGGAAGCTCATGCTTAATAAAGGTAAATGAACTTTATCTTCCATTGAAATATATCTATCAGCATCTAGTGTTACAGCTGTTTTTTCTACTGTAGGAATTTCAGGGCCTTTTGGGATTGGCGCAAAGTATTTAGTAACTAAAGGCAGTATTTCATTAGCGTTGATGTCGCCACCAATAGTAAGCGTTGCATTATTAGGACCATACCACTTTAAAAAGAATGCTTTTAAATCATTTACATTTACACGATTAAGATCGTCCATAAAACCAATTACAGGCCATGAATATGGATGACCATCAGGGTACATTGCTTGAGCAACACGCTCACCTAAGCGACCATAGGGGCGATTATCAACGCGTTGGCCGCGCTCATTTTTTACTGTTTCGCGTTGTACTTCAAATTTTTCTTGGGTTACAGCATCGAGTAAAAAGCCCATTCGATCAGCTTCTAGCCACAACATCTTTTCTAATTGATTTACAGGTACTGTTTCAAAATAATTTGTTCTATCTGAGTTAGTAGTACCATTTAAAGTACCGCCTGCTTCAGATATTATTTTAAAATGTTCCTCATCAGCAACATTTTCTGAACCTTGAAACATCATATGCTCAAAAAAGTGAGCGAAGCCTGACTTACCCAACTCTTCGCGAGCAGAACCAACATGGTATGTTACATCAACGTGTACTAAGGGGTCTGAATGATCCTCATGCACAATTACTGTTAAACCGTTATCTAGTTTATATTTTTTATACGGTATGTTGATTTCACCTGCATTAGATTTCACTGATTCAATAAGTGTAACGCCAGGAATTGATGTTTCTGTAACAATATTTTTATCAACAGCTTGAGTTGAGCTATTACATGCAGCTAACCCTGATGCAAGTAAAACAGCGAGTGCAATTTTTGTGAGTTTCATTTTTTAGTCCATATTTAAATTAACTCAATGAGTTTAAAGACTAATTAAAAGTACAACAAGGAATATGGAGCGATTATCGGTTTGGTTTTGTAACGAAGTGTAAATAGATTGATATAAAAATACAAAGTTGGGCGTAAAATGAGGATATTTATTTTTGAGTTTTATTCTAATAACACTGCACTTCCCTATTAAAAAATAAGTAAATGACATACCTAAGAGATTAGTACTCTTGATAATGTCGTGCATAGAGAGTGCGATGTCACACTGCTTTATACATTACTTAAAATAAGTAAATGGCATTCCCAAAAGATTAGTACTCTTGATAACGTCGTGTATAGAGAGTGCGGTGTCACACTGCTTTATACAGTACTTAAAATAGTAAGTGGCGTCCCCAAGGGGATTCGAACCCCTGTTACCGCCGTGAAAGGGCGGTGTCCTAGGCCTCTAGACGATG
>NZ_JBBMQZ010000036.1:0-26729 GCF_038900275.1 Pseudoalteromonas sp. AS71
CCGGTTTAGCGCCAAATGAATCTGAGATTAGATACAAGGATTCTAAAACTGTGGCCAAATTTTATTGACCACTACATACTTCTCTAAAGCGCAGCGCCCTCTAAACCTCTTTGTGAACAAATCACTTAAGATTTTATTGCATATAGAAATTACGAGCTTTGCTCGTCACGGCAGCAAGCGCTGCATCTACAAGTAAATTTAACCACGCGTTAAACTTATCCTTCTTGGCGTACTATATTCTCAAGGGCGCGAATATTAGTAATTAAGTCTTGGCGCTCCGGGTTTGCTTGTAATGCTCTTCTAAGATGCTTGAGCGCACTCGAATAGTCTTTAGAATCAATCGCTATTTGCGATAACCCAAGCCATGCCGATAGTTGATAATCAGGTAGGGCTTGTGCACGAACATACATAAGTTTAGCTTGGGTAAGCTGATTTTTACTGCGATAAATACTCGCTAAACTAAGTAGGGCATCACCTAAATTCGGGTTTATTTTAAGTGCGTTATTTAAGCTTTTAAGAGCGCGCGTAGTATTACCTTGCTGCATAGCAAGTTGTGCACTGTATACAGAAAATTGAGCTTGTTCATCACGGGGTAGCTGCTTAGTTAATCTTTTTGCGCTGCCTATTAGATCTTTAGCTAAATTCCATTTTTGCTCCGATACAAGCCAAGCTAGCGTTTGCATCGTGGTATTAATAACCTCAATTTGCTGTTTTTTATTTGCGTGTGTTAAACCTTGCTTTAATAAACTAACAGCGCGTTCAGTGCTGCCTTCACTTAAATGCAACTGGGCAGCTAAAAGCTGGTTGCTGGTATCTTTAGGGTTGAGTTTTAAGGCCACTTCAATAGCAGCAAGCGCTTGCTTTTTGTGATCAAGTTGTAACGCTATTTGTGCACGTTGCAGCCAAAGTTCAGCTTTATCAGGGCTTTTATTAAGTAATTCTTTTAGTAATGCACTTGCCTGGCTTAAATCACCCGATTCAATTAACGCAAACAATAGCCCTTGTTGATATTGGCTTGTTTCTGGCGCTAGCATCAGTGCTTGGCGGTACGCCGCTACTGCGCTCCAAGGTTGGCTGTGCTGCACGTGTATATAAGCAAGTTGCGCATAACTTTGTGCATCAGCCTGACCAAGTTCAATAGTGCGTACTAAGTGTGTTTGTGCTTTGTCATACTTTGCTTGTTGCATGTATAAAAGGCTCAAACCTTGGTGTGCTTTTACTAAATCAGGTGAAGCTTTTAAACACGCCAAGTAAGCTAGTTCAGCGTTATTAAAGTCTTTTGTTGAAAGCAAAACTTGTGCACGTAACAAGTTTAAAGCAGTGCTATCTTGGCTTATATCACGGCCTTTAAATAGCGCAGCGACTTCACTGTAATTACCTGCTTGTAACAGTGGTTGCACTTGGCGAGCAAAACCGCGCTCGGTCGGCTCAATAAGGACCTCTGTAGGACCCAGTAATTTATTATTTATAGCCAACTGCCATGTTGGATCGCTAGGCGATAACGTTACTTTTAGTGGCGCATTAGTATCACTGGCAGCGCTTGCATGTACGCTACTTGCACTTACTAAAGGTAATGAACACATTACAGTCGTCAACAGTGCGGAAGTTAATGGTTTTAGCGTTTTAAATATATTCATATTTTTCATTTTAATAGGCTTAAGGTTTAAATTCGATTGGCCAAATAAAGCGAGCGCGTACGGTTTCACCTTCTTTTTTAGGTGCACTAAAGCGGCTTTGTTTAATAATTTTGTCGATAGCTGGTTTAAGTTCAGGGTATGGATTTTGTACTACCTCAATTAAACTTAACTTGCCACTTTCATCAATAAATACATCGAGTTTTACAGTAAATACATCAACACCTCGACGGGTTAAGCTTTTTGGTAAAACGGCCTTAACAGGAGTAAGCAAAGTTGGGAGACCATCGAGTTGATTTAAGCTAAATGCATCCCAATTTACACTCATTGATTGCCATTGTGGCGCGTTTACTTTTACGTTGGGTGTATCGGGTTTTACAATACTTAAATTGCTGGTGATCTTAATTTTTACGGCTTGAATAGACGCGCCTGCACCTTCTACCGCTAAGCTCTGCATTGGCTCACTTGTTTGCTGTTGCGATATTGATGGTGGAGGAGGTGGTGGCAGTGCCACCATGGCAATTTCGCGCACAACTACTTTGTCTTTTATATGATGCTCTGCAAGTTGCCCAAGCCATAAAAGTAGTAATGCAGCACTAAGCACAATGAGGCTAAGGCCAAACGCAAAAAGTGGATGGCGATTGTTTTTTGTTTTTTGAAACGAGTTAATCGTGTGCATATTATTGCTTGGTCGCTAAGTTAACTTGCGCCGCGCCTGCCAGCTTTGCTTCGTCAATTACTTGAACAAGTAACTCAGTAGGTACTGTTTTATCAGCTTGAATAACTACAGGGCGTTGTTGCTGTTTTAACATTTGTTCGACACTACTACGTACACCAGCCACACCAATTTGGCTACCATCAAAGAATACTTGTTGAGAGTCGGTTATTGCTAAAAAGATGACTTGTTGCTCAAGACGACTGGCCGATACGGCTTGTGGTTTATCAACTTCAACGCCGCTTTCGCGTACAAATACGGTTGTAACAATAAAAAATATTAGCAATATAAATACCACATCAAGTAGTGGCGACATATCAATATGTTGCCCCGCTTCTTGCTCTAGCTTGTGCTTTAAACGTGATTGCATAGTGTTACCCTAACTGCTTACTTAACGTATGTAATTTAGGGTTACGCTGCGAATACGCTAAATACGCTTGCATTAACCACGCAGGAATAGCGCACACAAGGCCCAATTGAGTTGTTAGTAATGCATCACCAATGGCGTCACTCATTAGCTCGTTATGGCCCAGCGCCATTACTTTAAATGTATCAAGCAAACCAACAATGGTGCCTAATAAACCAAGTAGCGGAAGCGCTGCTGTTAAAATAGAGCTAACCTCTTGCCAGTAACCTTTGCGCTGCGCTTGGTATTGTTTAAGGTGTAGTAAGTCATGAAAAATCAGTTGGTATACAAATAAAGCGAGTAAAAGAATACACCAGCAAATAGGGTTACTAACGATTTTTTCAAACATTGGTTTCTCCTTTTTCTAGTTGACTAAGCTGTAATGCAAAGCCTTCTAGTTGGCTGTAATACGCCTTAGCTTTACGTGATAGCAATGCATTTAATACCAGAGCAGGTATGGCCACGACTAAACCCAGTTCGGTTGTTATAAGGGCTTGTGCAATACCGCCCGATACAACTTCTGGGTCGCCTGAGCCAAACAAGGTCATCATTTTAAATGTTTCGATCATGCCGCTAACAGTACCTAACAAGCCAAGTAGTGGAGCTACTGCAGCTGTAACGGCAATAGCGCCAATAAAGTTATCGAGTTTATGCTTATCGTGAATTAACTGGTTAAATAATTGATCGTCTCGTATTTGGCCTTTTTCGCTTTGCAGCGTTAAGTTAAATAACTGCTGCTGCATACCTGCAAATTCACTGCTATTTTCAGCTTTAAAAAATTGCTGTAATTGCATTTGAGAGTGCATTTTAATTTTACTTAAACGCAGTAATTGCGCGGCTTTTAATAGCGCAATAGTTAGTGCAAAGCAGGCAAATAAAATAATAGGGATGGCCCATAAGCCGCCTTTTTCTAAGTGTTCAAGCGGACTTTCTTGTTGAGCTTGGCTCGTTACTAAGTGCGTTAAACTAGGATCAAAAGTAAGTAATGTCGAGCCTGCACCATTTTGATTTAAAGTATTATTGAGTGGGTTATCGTTACTTGTTGATTGCACTAACGCTACTTTTAACGCATTAGATTCATCATCCAAATTTAATAAACCCATAAGTTTAGGTGTTTGCGTACTAAACCATGCAACAGGGCCTACTTGAAGAGTACTAGCTTGGCTTAATTCGCCATTACTGAGCACAATCGATTGCTTATTAAAGTGTGGGTAAAGTGCCTGTTCTTGATTATTTATTTGCGATATAACGCGGTTTAATAACTCGTTTTGATTATTAGTCGACTCGTTACTGCTAGCACTATTGCTGGTATTTTGGCGCACAAAACGGCTAAGTAAGTTTAATTGATATTGCTGCTGCTGTTGCCAAGTGTCTAATCGGGTTTGTAACTGATCAAGGCTTAACGTATTTTCGTCAGCTAGACGGCGATTAACGGCTGCTTGCGCGCGCAATTTACTGAGCGATTGCTGCTTGGTAAAAATTTGCTTTGCAAGGGTAGCTTGCTCTTTTGAAATACTATTTTGAGTTTTATTTAGAGTACGTTGCGCTGTTTTAATATCACTTAAAGTACTTTGTTTAGCATCGTCACTGCTAGCTGCAAAAGAAATATTTGCACTAAAAAGTAACACTGTGGCGCTAAATGCTGCAATTATGCTGTTAGTAGCCATTATTTAGCCCCTTGCTGGTTTTTATTTACATAACTTAATATTGGGAGTGTTACCCAATCAGCAGCGCGCTTTTTTTGCTGTACAGCAATACCCAGTGCAACTTGCTCAGCATTAATACTTGGGTCAAATTCCCACTGCCAACCTAAGTCGCTTGGAAAACCAATACCTACGTAACTTAAATCTTCACTTACAAACCATGCTTGAGCTGCACCTAAGTAAAGCTGCTTTACCCACACTTCTTGCCCGTCAGGGTGTTTAATAGCCATTTCGTGAATAGAAATACGTTGTTGAAAATCATTAAGTAGGGTCAGCATTTTTAGCGCTGTTTGTAATTTGTCAGTTGTACTGAGTTGTGAGTCGGTTAAATCACCAGTGTTTTTCCAACTACTTAAAAGTGGCGGGGGTAATTGCACTTGTAATGAAAGTAATTGCCCAGAAATACGTGCCAGTTGATCGTTCAGTTGCTGTTGATCATTTTCAAGTTCTGATTGCTGAGTAACAAGCTGTTCGCGTTTTTGGGCAAGCTCACTGGTGCTTTTTTTTCTACGCTGATTAAGCTCGCTAAGTTGCTGCTGCTCAGCATTAAGAAGCGTTAGGGTTTGCTTCATGCTGCTCTTTTGTTCAAGCCAATGAGTATTTAATTCTGTGTTTTGATTTTCTATTTGTAGCCATTTATTAACGAGTTGTTCTAGCTCACTAACAGTGTCGGCTTTTACTGCCATGGTGCTACAAAGCGCGATAACTACGCTAATTGGTTTAATTAAGCTTCGCATTACTTAACAACAATCCTGAAAGTTACGACAAGTAATTACAAGGACGTAATTACTGTTAATTTTTGAGTGTGTATACAATATAGGAATTTACATAGTAATGCAATTGATAACAGTTATCGTTTACATTGCGTTGTTTGAATGGTAGGATTTCGCCGAAATTAAATATGTACCTTAAATTAACAATAGTTAAGTGCTTAATAAAAACTACGGAGTAACCATGAGTAAGCCATCGAATAAAGGAAATGCGTACGTGAAGCCAATTGCAGCGGTTGTTACAGCTACGCTTTCAACTTGGGCAAGTGCACAGGATGTTCAAGAACTATCGGTAACCAAAGCAGAAACTAAAACTGAGTCTAGCTATGTTGTAGAAAAATCAACGTCGCATAAATACACTCAACCGCTACTCGATACAGCTAAAACTGTAACGGTAATTAACCAAGCGGTAATGAAAGATAGAAACGTAGATAGCCTACGTGATGCTTTACGTAATGTTTCAGGTATTTCTTTAGCTGCAGGTGAGGGTGGCTCACCTACTGGCGATAGCATGTCGATTCGTGGTTTTAGTGCTACAAATGATATTTTTGTTGATGGTATTCGTGATGTTGCAGGTTACACACGTGATATTTACAACATTGAAGCCGTTGAAGTTGCAAAAGGCCCAGGCTCAGCAGTTTCTGGTCGTGGCGCAACAGGTGGTAGTGTTAATTTAGAAAGTAAAAAGGCGAAGTTAGACAACTTTAGCGACGTTTCGCTACGTTTAGGCACAGAAAGCGATTACCGTGGTCGTTTTGATACTAACATTCAAGTAAACGATACAAGCGCGCTACGTATAAACCTTCTTACTGATAAAGGTGATGTTGCAGGTCGCGACCATGTTGAAAATGAAACAAATGCTGTTGCGTTTGCATTTGCAACAGGACTTGGTACAAACAGCCGTTTTGATTTAAACCTAGAGTATCAACGCCAAGACAATTTACCAGATTACGGTATTCCTTGGGTTTACAGTGATACGCCTGTAGCTGAACTTGCAGATAGCGCGCGCTCACCTTCTCCTGTCGATTTTGATAACTTTTACGGTAATATTTACCGTGATTACGAAGATATTGAAGCCTACTCAACAACAGCTCGTTATGAGTATGATTTTTCTCAAAATACTACATTACGTGTGCAAGGTCGTTTAGGTAAAGTTAAGCGTGAATCAGTAACAACTGCACCGCGTTATTTCTCGGTTACAACAGATACTGACATTACCTTTGCAGATGAAAAAACACGTGATACAGAAAATTCACTTGCTGCACTTCAAGTTGATTTAATTGGTAACTATGAGTTTGCTGGCTTTACTCATGATGTTGTAGTGGGTGTTGAACTTGCAAACGAAACGTTTACACGTCACGCATTAGCCGCTACAACTCCAGACAACCTAATTGAAGATGAAATACGTAACGACTTATACAACCCTGACGCAACAATTGCATTTACGGGTGTGTACGGCCGTGACGGTACAAGCATTGAAGCTAAAGCTAAAAACCAAGCTATTTATGCATTTGATACAGTAACGCTTAACAAGCAATGGGAAGTTACGGGCGGAATTCGCTTTGATAGCTTCACTACGGATTATCATAACGATTACGCTAACCCAAGTGCTTTAATTTCTACAAGTGACGATTTATTTAGCTGGAATGCAGCTGTAGTTTATAAACCTACAGAAAATGGCAGTGTATATTTAGGCGCAGGTAATTCATTTAACCCATCGGCTGAAAGCCTAACGGTATCTACGCGTTCAAATGCAGCTGATTTAGACGCAGAAGAAAGCCGCAGTTATGAATTAGGAACTAAATGGAGCCTAATGGATGGTCGCCTGCAAACTAATGCTGCACTTTTCCGTACTGAAAAAACCAATGCCCGTACTGATGACCCATTTGCAGATAGCTCAAGTGACGAAATACTCGGTGGTGAACAGCGCGTACAAGGCTTAGAGCTTTCAGCAACTGGTTTAATTACTAAAGAGTGGACTGTAATTGCTTCATACACTTACCAAGATAGCGAAGTAACTAAAGCATTAGGCGACGACGCAACTCAAATTGGTAACGAGCTTGCACGTACACCTAAAAATAGCGCAAGTGTTTGGACTACATACGATATGTCGGATAAGTTATCGTTTGGTTTAGGTGCGCAATATGTAGCTGAGCGTTACAACGGCACTACGTCAACACGTTCTCGTGCGCCAGGTTATACTATTTTTGACCTGATGGTTGCATATGACATATCAAAAGATTTGAGCCTGCAGTTTAATGGTGAAAACTTAGGTGATAAAGATTACGTTGATCAGTTAGGTGGTGGACACTTTGTACCGGGTGATGGTCGTAAGTTTAGCTTAACAGCGAGCTACTCTTTCTAAGAGTAAAATAAGTACGGCATAAAAGGGCAGAGTTAACTCTGCCCTTAATTATTTGATGAAAATGTGAGAGGGCGCACATGCTAGTTAAAATTCCAGAGCTATTAACGAAAGAAGAAGTGGCGTATTGCCATGAGGTTTTGCTTAAAGCCCAGTGGGCCGATGGCAGTATTACCGCAGGGCATCAATCAACCAAAGCAAAAAATAACTTACAGCTACCTGAAAATAGCCCTGAATGCCAAGAGCTTGGCGACATTATAATGGCAGCACTTGCGCGCAGTAATTTGTTTATGTCGGCGGCGCTTCCTGCAAAAATTTTCCCTCCGTTATTTAACTGTTACCAAGGTGGGCAATCGTTTGGTGTGCACGTAGATAATGCAATTAGACAAGTGCCGGGTACGCCAGTAAAAATCCGTACAGATGTATCAATGACGTTATTTATTAATGACCCCGAAGATTATGAGGGCGGTGAACTTGTTATTGAAGACACTTATGGCTCACATAGTGTAAAGCTGCCCGCAGGCAGCATGGTGTTGTACCCTTCAACGAGTTTACATCGTGTAATGCCTGTAACGAGTGGGCGTAGATTAGCCTCATTCTTTTGGTTACAGAGCATGGTAAACAGCGACGAAAAACGTGGTTTACTCTTTGATTTAGATATGTCGATTCAAAGTTTGCGCAGCAAAGTAGAAGATAGCCCAGAGATTATTCAATTAACAGGTGTGTACCATAACTTACTAAGACAGTGGGCACAGACATAACGAAGATGCTCGTTATTAAATATTGGATATAAGTAAAAGCTGCGCTTTTCGCGTGAGCAAGCTCTACGCTTACGACGCAGCCATAAAATTGAATTCGGTGTTTAAAATACTTGGCATGCGCGGCTCGATACCGCGCACTTATTGTAAGCGCGAAGCTTGTTTTACTTAACCCTTATAACCATTTGGATTATTTGACTGCCAACGCCATGTATCTTGCATCATTTCATCAATACCGCGCACTGCTTCCCAGCCAAGTTCATTAAGTGCTTTTTCTGGTGCGGCATAACACGCTGCAATATCACCAGGGCGGCGAGGCGAAACCTGATAGGGTACAGCCTGATCGCTTGCTTTAATAAATGCATTAACCATTTGTAGTACAGAATACCCATTACCAGTACCTAGGTTATAAACTAATGCACCCGTACTGCTGGCAATTTTATTAAGCGCTTTTAAATGCCCAATAGCTAAATCTACAACGTGAATGTAGTCGCGCACGCCTGTGCCATCAACTGTGTCGTAGTCATCACCAAATACAGCGAGTTGCTTTAATTTACCTACAGCTACTTGTGCGATAAACGGTAAAAGGTTATTTGGGATACCATTAGGATCTTCACCAATTAAGCCCGACTCATGTGCACCCACTGGGTTAAAGTAACGCAAAATAGCAAACGCAAAGCGCTCATCTGATTTAGCGATATCTTGCAGCATCATCTCAACCATTAACTTAGATGTGCCGTAAGGGTTAGTAGTACCACCTACAGGGAAGTCTTCTTTAATTGGTAAGCTTGCAGGGTCGCCGTATACCGTGGCTGACGAGCTAAATACTAACTTAAATACGCCTGCGTCGCGCATTGCATCAACAAGCGTAAGCGTACCTTGTACATTGTTTTGATAGTACTCAACAGGCTTTGCAACCGACTCGCCCACTGATTTTAAACCCGCAAAATGTATAACACTATCAACTGTGTGTTTTGCAAATACAGAGTCTAAAAAGGGTTTATCGAGAATATCGCCTTGGTAAAAAGTGGCTTCTTTGCCTGTAATATTCTTTACGCGCGCAAGTGATTCTTGTGATGAGTTACTTAAATTATCAATAACAACAACATCGTTACCTTGCTGTAAAAGTTCTAAAACAGTGTGCGAGCCAATATAGCCTGCGCCACCGGTTACTAAAATAGTCATGAAAGCTCCGTGGGTACCTTTTATCAATTAAGCTAATTTCACCATAAATTGAGATGGTTTACATGCTTTATCTGTGACTTTTATTATTTACAGTAAATCATGGTATTTATATGAATTAATATTAATAACTTTGATTACATTTTGCTCGCTATAAGTAACACTTTATACGTAAGATTAAGTTATAGTTAATAAACAAGTGCTAAACTGGGTCTAGTAATAGCTAATGCTAGGTTTATTCCAATCTACACCTTTGTGATTGGTCTACCTCTTTGGAGAAAGATATGAATTTAGTTAAAAAAATAGCAGCAACAATGTGTATCGCATTGCCTGCACTTGCCCATGCGGGCGAGTCTGTTGTTAAATGGCATGACTTTAATGATTATCGTGATGTGCGAGCGTCAAATCAAACTAAGAGCTCATATCACAAAAGTGTAGCAGCAAGTTTCGAAAAGCATATGGCTAAACTAGCCGAACAATTGCCAAAAGATTATAAATTAAACGTAGAGTTTACTGATTTAGATTTAGCGGGTGATGTGCGTTATGGCGGTATGGATGAAATTCGTGTAGTGAAACCCATTTATTTTCCACGCATTAAGCTAGATTATTCGTTAACCGATAAAGACGGTACAGTTCTAAGTAAAGATACTGATGTGGAGCTTAAAGATATGGGCTTTATGGATAAAATTAAAATGGGCCGCGACGAATCATTCTATTACGAAAAACGCTTACTAACAGAGTGGTTTGGTGAACAAATATTACCAAGTTTAGATTAACTTAAAATAGTAATGCCGCTAAATAGCGGCATTTTTTTAAGCTGATTATATTACTTAAAAGTAGCTAACAGCGTTAGTATTTGCTGTAACTTAATAACGGTTGTTTTAAGCTTTTCTTCATCAAAACCATCGTTAGATAAGCTTTCTACGTCAGCGGCTACATCAAGAACATAAGGCTTAAAGCGTTTTGCTTCAAAATTAAAGCCTGAATCGGCAGTAAATAAGGCTTTAAATTTGCCATGGCCTTGTTGTTGTAATTCGTCTAATTTTTTATCGGCATCAAGTGCCTGACGATAAACAATTTTTAAGTTAGTGTTGAGTTGTTCAATAATAGAATCCATGGTTTTCCTAAAGCTTTGTGCTGCATGGCCGACATAATACGTGGATTACATTTAAAAGTCAGGTTGATTAAGGCTTATAATTATGAATATATCAGGTGGAAATTTACCAGCTATGTCTGGTTCAGGCCAAGGCAGTGAGCTTTACACTGCTGCTTTGTCTAAAAAACAGCAATTAGCTGATGGCGCTGCGGCGCTTGCACTTATTGAAGGTGCAGCGCAATCGTCAAGTGCGCAAACGCCGGCTAAATCGGCGACTGCATCACTGGGTAACAACGTAAATATATATGTTTAAATGCTGCTTTAAATTAGCTTAAGGTCGATAGGTGTTTTACTTTTTTGACCACCGATTTCTCTTACTAATTTAGGCACTAAAAATCCAGGCAGAGCTTTTAATAGCTCTGCCATTATTTCAATTGCTTGCGCTTCATTAATATCAAAGTGACTGGCCCCTTCAACTTTATCTAGCAAATACAAATAATACGGCAATACGTCTGCGTCAAATAACGCTTCGCTTAAATTTATTTGTGCATCGAGCGTATCATTCACATCTTTTAAAATTACAGCTTGGTTTAGAAGCGTTACGTTTGCTTGTTTAAGCTTTAGCATAGCGGCTTTAAAATCAGCGTCTATTTCGTTTGCGTGGTTTATGTGATTAATAAAAATAATTTTTAATGGCGATTTTGCTAATCGTTCACATAACTCATCGGTCACTCGCGCAGGTATAACTACTGGTAAACGGCTATGAATTCGCATTCGTTTAATTTGTGGTAATTGCTCAAGTTCATCTAAAAACCAGCTTATTGCATCGTCTTTGGCCATGAGTGGATCGCCACCACTTAAAATCACTTCGTTTATATTGGCATCTGATTTTATATAGCTCAGTGTTTCTAGCAGGCTTTTTTTATTAAGCTGGTTTTCTTGATACGGAAAATGCCTTCTAAAGCAGTAACGACAATTTACAGCACAGCCGGTTTTAAACATCACTAAAACACGTGATTTATACTTATGTAAAAGGCCTGGTTGTTCGTTATCTTGCTCAAGTAGGGGATCTTTATTGAAACCCGACTTAGTCAAAAATTCTTGATGGCGTGGCATAACTTGTAGCAAAAGAGGATCGTTTGGATCGCCTTGGCGTATTTTTTTTATAAAAGGGATAGGCACACGTACCGGAAATAAACTACGGGCTTTTAGGTCGTTTTCATGGACTTGGCTCGATAAACCGACCATTTCAAGCAAAGTTTTTGGGCAGGTAACTACATTTGCTAATTCTTTTTGCCAGTTTTTATGCAAATTTGCTTCATTTCTTTGTATCATTGGCATGTAGATTACTCGAAAAAATATAAATAGAGGAAACGATGGCGAATTATAGCACCAACGAGTTCAAGGGCGGCCTAAAAATTATGATGGACGGCGAGCCTTGCAGTATCTTAGAAAATGAAATGGTAAAACCTGGTAAAGGTCAGGCGTTTAACCGTGTTCGTATCCGTAAACTTATCTCTGGTAAGGTGCTTGAAAAAACCTTTAAATCGGGTGAATCAGTTGAAGGTGCTGATGTAATGGATACTGATTTAGCGTATCTATACACAGACGGCGAATTTTGGCATTTCATGAACAACGAAACATTTGAGCAAATTGCTGCTGACGAAAAAGCACTAGGCGATGCAGTAAAATGGTTAGTTGAAAATGATTTATGCACAATTACATTATGGAACGGCAGCCCTATTGCTGTTACACCACCTAACTTTGTTGAGCTTGAGATCACTGAAACAGATCCTGGCCTTAAAGGCGATACAGCGGGTACTGGTGGTAAACCAGCAACGCTTAGCACAGGTGCTGTAGTACGAGTTCCATTGTTCGTACAAATTGGCGAAGTAATTAAAGTAGACACCCGTAACGGTGAATACGTAAGCCGTGTTAAGTAAGCTTTAACATTGTTTATAAAATCCCAGCTTACGCTGGGATTTTTTTTGGAGAAAATATGTCAGCAGATCTTTGGGCCCCAAGCGCAAGCATTGAAACACTAAAACAACGCGCAGCGATATTACGTAGCATTCGTGAATTTTTTTATGCACGTGATGTTTTAGAAGTAGAAACGCCAAGCTTAAGTGCTGCCAGCGTAACCGATGTGCACTTAGCTAGTTTTAATACCACATTTGTAGGTCCAGGGCATGCTGGTGGGCTTCCTTTATTTTTACAAACATCTCCAGAGTTTGCCATGAAACGCTTGTTAGCAGCAGGCTCAGGCGCTATTTTTCAGCTTTGTAAAGCATTTAGAAATGAAGAAGCGGGTAGCCATCACAATCCTGAATTTACTATGCTGGAATGGTATCGCCCAGGCTTTGATGAATTTGCACTTATGGATGAAATGGATGAGCTTATGCAGCTTGTTTTAGGTGTCGAGCCTGCAACTAGACTTACCTATCAGCAAGCGTTTGAACAGGCACTCGGACTTGACCCGCTAACCGCAAATATAGAGCAATTAAAGCAACTAGCGTGTGAGCAGGGGTTTGCTGATATAGCCCAAAATGAAACGCATAAAGATACCTTACTGCAATTATTATTTTGTATGAAAGTGGAGCCAACAATAGGACAAGATAAGGCATGTTTTGTGTATCATTTTCCAGCTTCTCAAGCGGCACTTGCTCAAATTTGTGAACACGATACACGTGTAGCAGGGCGCTTTGAGCTTTATTATAAAAATATGGAATTAGCGAATGGCTTCAACGAACTGACAAATGCCAGCGAGCAAGCTAAACGTTTTAATGAAGATAATGCATACCGTGCTAACAACGGTTTAAAGCAAGTGCCAATGGATACGCGTTTAATTAAAGCGCTGGAGCATGGATTACCACAGTGCGCTGGTGTTGCTTTGGGGATTGATAGGTTGGTAATGCTCGCAACAAACAAAGAGAAAATTAAAGACGTAATTGCGTTTGATGTGCAAAGAGCGTAATGCTTAGCCTGTAGGCGTGCAGCTTGCTGGCGCGTTAAAGTAATATTTGTAGGTGCGAATTTATTTCGCGCACGTGTAACTTAACTTTATAAATAAGCGAGGTATAAAACCTCACCTACAATAAACATCAAACCCAACAACATACGCTAAGCCTGTAGGTGCGAATTTATTTCGCGCTCATGTAATTTAACTTTATAAAAAGTGAGGTATAAAACCTCAACCACAAATAAAAACACCGCGTTTAATTTAAACGCGGTGTTTTTTATTGCTTGCTGAAAGCTTTTAGTTGAAAGCCAACTATTATGCCTTACAGATTAAGCGTAAACGTAACACCTGCTACACGAGGCTCACCGAGTTGTGTATAGGTATGCGTTTGGTAACCATCTTGCGGATCGTTACCAAACTCAAAGCCACGTGTAGGGAGCGTTTCATCAAACACGTTACGAGCCCATGCGCGAACTGCCCACATGTCTGCTTCGTAGCCAAAGCTTAAATTAACTAAGTTGCTGCTTGGTGCTTGTGAGTTGTGGCTATCAGAGAAGTAGTAATCGTCTTTACCTTCAATACCCACCATGCCGTAAAATGCGTTAGTAAAGTTGTAACGTGCAGTAAACGCATACTGGTATTTAGGTGACTGCGCTTGCTCACGACCGTCTTGATTTAAACCTGATTGTGTTACAAAGTCGTCTATTTCAGTGTTTAAGTAACCAGCACTACCCGTTAAAAATAGATTATCAGTTAGTTGGTAACTTCCCTCAACTTCTAGTCCGTAGTTGCTACCAGAGCTTGCGTTATCAACATAACCGGTAAATTGCTGGCCTTCTACTTGCCATGCTTTTAACTGAATATCGTCGCGGTGCATGTAAAATGCAGCTAAGCGAAGTGTAAATTTGTCATCAAGCGATGAGCCTTTAACACCAAATTCGCCGCTCCATAAATATTCAGGGTCAAAACTGGTGTGTTGCTGGAAAAAATCAGCGCTTAGGTTTAAGCCTTCATCTTTCGCTTTAGCTAGTGCTTCTGAGTTAATACCGCCAGCTTTGTAGCCACGCGTGATACTGGTGTAGATCATCGTACGATCAATTACTTGATACTCTAGCGCTATTTTACCGCCAACCATTACGTCGTCAGTGTCTTGTATAAAGCCATTGCTATCGGTGTAGTCGCCTTGGTATTGCTCTACACGTAAACCTGTAATTAATGTTGTTTTAGGACCAATTGGAGTTGCTACTTGACCATATACAGCAACGTTACTCGTTTCGTAAGTTGAAGAAAATGGGCTTGCTAGCCATGTGTATTGGCGCTCTAAGTCAACGTCACGGTTTTGGTAATAAATACCCGCAACCCAGTTACCTGTTTTAGAATTAAACTGTAAATCTACAGACTGGTCGTCGCGATCCCGGCTGTAAAGATCGGTTGAGCTGTATCCATCTGGATGTAAGCCTGCAGCACATAACTTTGGCTCACTTGTATCGTTACATACCCAGTCTTCGTCAAAGCTGTAAAGTAATTCGGTATCAATAGCCGACAGATTTAGATTTACATCAAAAGCATCAAAACCCGTGTAAGTATTATTAACACCGATTGCGTAGCTTTCTTGATTATCTTGCCCTGGCTCATCGGCAACACTGTTGCGGCTGTTATCAAGCGTAAATGCATCGTAACCGTTGTTTATATCAATATAGTGAAGGTTTAACTCAGTATTTAAATGCTTTGTAAGCTGACTGTTTATTTTAAAGCGGGCTACTTGTTCGTCTTGATTTTGTGTTTCGTCATTTAAGTACAAGTTATCTACGTAACCGTCTGACTTTCTGCGAAAGTAGCTAACGCGTGCGCTAGTGTCATCTGTTAAGCCTGTGCTTGCTGCAATGCCTGCTTCACGTGTGTTGTATGTGCCAGCACCTACTTGTAATTTTAAACTTGGATCGCTCGTGGCTTTAGCTGAACCCATTTGGATCATACCGGCCATACCGTCTGCGCCAAAGCGTGTACCTTGTGGGCCACGATAAATTTCTACTTGGTCTATATCAAATAATAATGAGCTGCCACCAAGACCAGAATAGTTAATGCCATCAATTACTAAGCCTACAGATGGATTAATAGGGTCTACAAATTGTGAGCGAAGTCCCACGCCACGAATTTGGATGTAACGACCACGGGACGCACCAGATGCAAAATTTACATTGGCGGCACTGCCTAACATTTCGTCTAAGTAACTTGCACCACGTTGATTAATTTCATCTTCGCTGAATAAGCTCGCACTCGCGCTTAAAGTTTGAATGCTTTCGCGCTGAAAATCGCCGGTTACAACAATTCTTTCTAGGTCGCTATCATCAGCGTTAGCTGCAATTGGTGCACCAAGCAGCGGTAAAAGTGCGGCAGTAATTAAAGACAAACGTAAGTTCATTGGGTTACTTAACTCCATTTTAGGGACTCGTATGGTAGCAATTATTTAAACACATGTGCTATAAACGCGGCAATTATACGTTAAATAATCAGGATTACTAATATGACCTTTAAAGTTGACTTCAAAGTACGTGATTACGAATGTGACTTACAAGGTATCGTAAATAACAGTGTTTATTTTAATTATTTAGAGCATGCTCGCCATGAATTTTTGTACGCACACGGTATTGATTTTGCTCAATTAGCGAAAGATAAAATTAACCTAGTCGTGATGCGCAGCGAAATGGACTATAAACATTCACTATTACCTGGGGATGAATTTTATGTGGCTGTAGAGCCGCAGCGTATTAGTCGTTTAAAATTTGCGTTTAAGCAAACGGTTATACGTAAAAGTGATGAAAAAGTAATGCTCAATGCACTGGTTATAGGAACGTCCGTTAATGAAAAAGGTAGGCCGTTTTTACCAGAGCAAATAGATAACGTATTCAAAACTACAACTTAGTGCTTAATTGTATAACTTTTAAACTATCATAGAACAAAAATTTACATTTAAAACATGCATTTTTAACGGATAAAGGGCACAAATATTGTTACAATTATATTAATTAGACAATTAGTTAGTAGTGGCATGAAATTAGCAGCAATACCGATGCTTATAGTCGGTTTATGTGTTGGTTGCGCATCAACAGGGACGGTTACCAGTGAGCAGCTTAAATACACCCAATGGCAATTATCACGTGTTGATGGTTTAGCAATTCCACCTTCGTTTAATGCATCAATGAGTTTTATTGAAGCACTGCAAGTAAACGGTTTTGCTGGCTGTAACAAATTTTTTGGTGAGGGCTCGCTTGAAGAAAGTAACCTTACCGTAAGTAAATTAGGAATGACGCGCAAGTCGTGCGGCGAAGACCTTGATGAGTTTGAGCAGCAGTTATTACAAGCCTTAAAGCAAGGTGCCGAGCTTAAAATGCAAGACCAGCAATTAGTCATGCAAGGCGAGCAAACATTTGTGTTTATCCCTAAATAATTTTAAGTTTTTGAAAAACAGCCCCTTGCGGGCAGTTTTTAACTGACGTACACTCAGTGCAGATTTGTTGGGTAATACCTTCAAATCAATGAACAGAATTTATATATCAATACTTGTCGGAGTGCCAAAGCTAAGTAATTAGTTTGTGGCTGAGATCGCGAAAGCGGGATCCGTGAACCTGATCAGGTTAATACCTGCGTAGGGAACAAGCTGCCTAAATCAGGACGCTTGTGCGTCTTTTTTTATGCGCACAATAAAGTGATTTTGTTTTTTTAGGCTGCAAAGTAGCATGTACGCTACTTTACGATCTTTCTCTATTCCTCGGAATATCTGACAAGACAACCCTTAAGCAATGAGGTAAGTCATGTCAAATACTACAAATAAAGCGTCACGCCGAGAAACTCGTGCTGCCGCGTCTGAATATATTTATAACTTAACGGGTCAACCGTTCCCAAATTCTCATAAAGTATACGTTGAAGGTATCCAGCCTGGCGTGCGCGTTGGTATGCGTGAAATCACATTAAGTGATACGTTTATTGGCGGCACAGATGAAAACCCTGTTTATGAGTCAAATGATCCGCTACGTGTTTACGATACGTCGGGTCCTTATACAGATCCTAATTTTGAACTTGATGTACGCAAAGGCTTACCAAAATTTCGTGAGCAATGGATTGAAAACCGTGGTGACACCGAGGTTTTAGAATCAGTGACGTCGCAGTTTTCGCAGCAGCGCATGGCAGATGAAGGACTGGATCATATTCGCTTTGATCACCTTCCAAAAATTCGCCGTGGTATCGCGGGTAAAAACGTAACGCAAATGCACTACGCACGCCAAGGGATTATTACTCCTGAAATGGAATACGTAGCCGTTCGCGAAAATATGGGACGTGCAGAAATTCGTAAAGAATTACTAGCCGCTCAGCATAAAGGCGAGTCGTTTGGTGCGAGTATTCCTGAATTTATTACCCCAGAATTTGTACGCGACGAAATAGCCCGTGGTCGCGCTATTTTACCAAATAATATAAACCACCCAGAAACCGAACCTATGATTGTAGGGCGTAACTTTTTAGTTAAAGTTAACGCCAACATTGGTAACTCATCGGTTAGCTCATCTATTGAAGAAGAAGTAGAAAAAATGGTGTGGTCTACCCGCTGGGGTGCAGACACCGTGATGGACTTATCAACGGGACGCTACATTCACGAAACGCGCGAATGGGTTGTACGTAACTCGCCTGTCCCTATTGGCACAGTACCGATTTATCAAGCGCTTGAAAAAGTAAACGGTGTGGCTGAGGATTTAACGTGGGAAATTTTCCGCGATACGCTTATAGAGCAAGCCGAGCAGGGCGTTGATTACTTTACTATTCACGCCGGTGTATTACTTCGTTATGTACCAATGACGGCTAAACGCGTGACCGGCATTGTGTCGCGCGGTGGCTCAATTATGGCTAAGTGGTGTTTGGCGCATCATAAAGAAAATTTTTTATACACGCACTTTGAAGACATTTGCGAAATTTTAAAACAATACGATGTGTGTTTTTCACTTGGTGATGGACTTCGCCCTGGTTCGATTGCTGATGCTAACGATGAAGCGCAGTTTAGTGAGCTACGCACATTAGGTGAACTGACTAAAATTGCGTGGAAGCACGATGTACAGGTATTTATTGAAGGCCCTGGTCATGTACCAATGCACATGATTAAAGCCAATATGGATGAGCAATTAAAGCATTGCGACGAAGCGCCATTTTATACTTTAGGTCCGTTAACCACCGATATTGCACCAGGGTATGACCATATTACCTCAGGTATTGGGGCGGCTCAAATAGCATGGTACGGCTGTGCAATGCTGTGTTATGTAACACCTAAAGAGCATTTAGGTCTGCCAAATAAAGAAGATGTTAAAGAAGGCTTAATTACCTACAAAATTGCAGCGCATGCCGCTGATTTAGCAAAAGGGCACCCAGGCGCGCAAGAGCGCGATAACGCCTTATCAAAAGCACGCTTTGAGTTTAGATGGCATGACCAATTTAATATTGGTTTAGACCCTGACCGTGCTCGTGAATATCACGATGAAACCTTGCCGCAAGAATCAGGCAAAGTAGCTCACTTTTGCTCCATGTGTGGTCCTAAATTTTGCTCTATGAAAATTAGCCAAGAAGTACGCGATTACGCTAAAGATTTAGAAACACGCGGTATTGATCCAAATGATGCTGGCGAGGCTATTGAAATCAAAATGGTTGATGTAGAAGCCGAAATGAAAGCTAAATCAGCTGAGTTTAAGCAAACAGGCTCAGAGATTTACCACAAAGCGGTATAGCTAAAAGTTAGATGCAGACGTAGGTGAGGTTTTATACCTCGCTTCTTTAAAAGTTGAAGAAGTGCGAGTGAATTCGCACCTACTAATAACTGCTTTGGAGGTTTTATGTTTTATAACATTGCTGTGGTGGGTTTTGGTTTAGCTGGGCGCTTAGCTGCCCTTGAGCTAAGTAAGTTGCATCATGTAACGGTGTTTGAAGCTGACGATGAGCAAACCCCAAATAGCGCCGGTAAAGTGGCTGCAGCTATGCTGGCACCGCTGGCTGAGTCGGTATTATGCGAGGCTGACTTAGCATTAATGGGCCTTGATTCAATGAAGCGCTGGCCGGGTATTATTGCTGAACTTGAAAGTGACGTTTTTTTTCAGCAGCAAGGCACTTTGGTCATTGCGCACCAACAGGACAAAGGCGATTTACAAAGCTTTGCACAGCGTATAAAACCGCTAGCTGATCACACTGCCGAACATATAAATGCTCAACAAATTACAAAGCTTGAACCTGAACTTGCAGGGCGCTTTAATCAAGGCTTATTTTTACCCTGCGAGGGGCAAATAGATAACCAAGCATTTTATAAAGCCAGCTTTGCACAGCTCAACAAACGCAAAGTAAAGTTTGTATTTAATCAGCGCGTAACCATTAGCGACAACAAAATAAATAATCGACCATTCGATTACATTATTGATTGCCGTGGGCTTGGTGCTAAAAATACTCAAGTTGATAAACCGCTTAGAGGTGTGCGCGGCGAAGTAGCAAGGTTATACGCACCAGAGGTAAGTTTAATCAGGCCCGTGCGTTTAATGCACCCGCGTTATCCAATTTATATAGCGCCTAAACCCAATAATGAATATGTAATTGGTGCGACCGAAATCGAATCGCAAGACAGCGGCGCGGCAACAGTGCGCTCAACCCTTGAATTACTTTCAGCCGCTTATACCGTACATAGCGGGTTTGCCGAAGCACGACTACTTAATATTCAAACCGGATTACGCCCCGCATTTAGCGATAACCGCCCAAAAGTATTACAAGTTGGTAATGTAATTAGCATTAACGGCTTATATCGACATGGTTATATGTTGGCGCCGGCATTAGTGGCGCAAGCAGTTTCACGAATAGAGTGAGAATAAAATGAACATTACAATTAATGGCGAGCTACTTAATGTTAATAGCAAAGCGCTCGTTGAGGTACTTCAAAGTTTTGGTGCAGCCGCGCCTTTTGCTGTTGCTGTTAATAGCGAATTTATTCCACAAAGTCAGCACAGTAACTATGTACTTAATGAAGGCGACAGTGTTGAGTTGCTATCGCCCATTCAAGGCGGATAAAGCTCATGCAAACTAAAGGCTGTTTAACTATTTATGGAGAGCAAATAAAGAGTCGTTTATTGATAGGCTCTGCGCTTTATCCGTCGCCCGATATTATGACCCAATCAATAGTTGCCTCTGGGGCTGAAATAGTAACTGTGTCGCTAAGACGCCAACAAAGTGCAGCTGCGGGTGATGACTTTTGGCAGTTAATAAAAAATACAGGTTTAAAAATACTGCCTAACACTGCAGGATGCCATAGTGTTAAAGAGGCCATAACGCTTGCAAAAATGTGTCGAGAGGTATTTGCCACCGATTGGATAAAGCTAGAGCTGATTGGCGATGATTACAATTTACAGCCTGACCCTTTTGCACTACTTGAAGCGACAAAAATATTAATTAATGATGGCTTTAAAGTATTGCCTTATTGCACCGATGACTTAGTACTTTGCCAGCGCTTAAATGAGCTGGGGTGTGAGGTGCTTATGCCGTGGGGGGCGCCAATAGGCACAGGTAAAGGCTTGTTAAATAGCTATAATTTAAAAACTATTCGAGAGCGCTTACCCGATACCACATTAATAGTAGATGCAGGTTTAGGTTTGCCATCGCATGCCTGCCAAGCACTCGAAATGGGGTATGATGCGGTATTATTAAATTCAGCCATTGCAGGGGCGGGTTGCCCAATTACTATGAGCCGCGCATTTAAAGCCGCAGTTGAAGCGGGGCGCTTTGCATACAAAGCAAAAGCGATGCCGGAAAAAGACGTAGCAGCCCCATCAACCCCTACAATGGGGATGCCATTTTGGCATCAGCAGTGAAGGAAAAAATATGAATAACGTAGTATGGACAATTGCCGGCTCTGACTCTGGCGGCGGTGCAGGCATTCAAGCTGATATAAAAGCAATGCAAAGTTTTGGTGTGCATGGCTGCACGGCAATTACAGCGCTTACTGCGCAAAATAGTTTAGGTGTGGAGGCTATTAATGCAGTGTCTACCGATATTATTGAATCGCAGTTACTAGCGCTTGAAAAAGACATGAAAGCCAAAGTGATAAAAATTGGTATGTTAGCTAACGTGCAGCAAATTCAGTTAATCAGTGAACATATAAGTCATTATAAAGCTAAGTGGCCAGTGCCTCCCGTTATTGTATATGACCCTGTTGCGATTGCCTCAAGCGGTGACTTACTAACAGAAGAAGATACGGTAAGCGCAATTAAAGAATGTTTACTGCCGCTGGTGGATGTAATAACCCCAAACACCCACGAAACACAGTTATTAACCGGTGTGTATTTAATTGGCCCAGCGGCAATAAAAGAAGCGGCTAATAAGCTATTAAGCTGGGGTGCAAAAGCCGTTGTTATTAAAGGCGGGCATTGGGATTACCCAAGTGGTTATTGCATTGATTATTGTGTAAATAATTTTACGCAAAATGGTGAAGAGTATTGGCTTGGTAATCAAAAAATACAAACACCGCATAACCACGGCACCGGATGTAGCATGGCTTCGGTAATAGCTGCGTGTTTAGCTAAAGACTACCCATTAAAAGACGCCTTTATTTTAGCTAAAGCATATATAAACCAAGGGCTAAAACAGTCTGTACGCTACGGCGAGGGAATTGGACCGGTTGCTCAGACTTCATTTCCCACTAATTTAGCAGATTACCCACAAGTGATTGAGCCAGGTAGCTGGCTTGGTGATGAACTCGATTTTGATGTGCCGCTTGATTTTAATATGGCTGCTGATTTTGCAACGTGCGAAAGTAAGTCGCTTGGCTTATATGCAGTTGTAGATAGTACCGATTGGTTAGAAAAGTGCCTACAACAAGGCATTAAAACAGCGCAGTTACGTGTTAAAAATAAAACGCAAGACGAGCTTGATGGGCTCATTAAGCAAGCTGTTGAGCTGGGCAAGCAATACAACGCACAGGTATTTATAAACGACTACTGGCAGTTAGCTATTAAACATGGTGCGTATGGTGTGCATTTAGGGCAAGAGGATTTAGAGATTGCTAATTTGGCAGCAATTAAAGACGCTGGGTTAAGGCTTGGGCTTTCGACTCATGGTTTTTATGAAATGCTGCGTGCGCATAATTATCGCCCTAGTTACATGGCATTTGGTGCTATTTACCCAACCACAACAAAAGACATGACAGGTCAAATACAAGGTCTTGAAAAGCTCATTAAGTTTGTACCACTTATGCAAAGTTACCCAACAGTAGCAATAGGTGGTATAGATTTAAGCCGTGCTGAGCAGGTAACTAAAACCGGCGTAGGCAGTGTTGCCGTAGTGCGTGCGATTACCGAGGCTGATAATTACGTAGAGGCTATAAGCGCTCTGCAAGTGGCCATAAGCAGTGCACATTAATACTAACAAGGCTAATCTTAATATGGTCAGTAAAAGTGAATGAGCTAAGCGATAAAGAAACCCTACGATACAGCCGCCATTTATTGCTTGAAGAAGTAGGGCTTGAAGGGCAATTAACGCTTAAAACTTCAACGGTTGCGGTTGTTGGGGCAGGCGGGTTAGGTAGCCCAGCACTTTTGTATTTAGCTGCGGCGGGTATTGGAACGCTTATTTTAATTGACGATGACGAGGTTGAGCTTTCAAATTTACAGCGCCAAGTGCTTTATAAAATAAATCACTTAGGGCAAAACAAGGTCGCCGCCGCAGGTAAAGTATTAGCGAGTCTTAATAATCAAATAGAAATAGTAACGCATTGCCAAAAGTTAGATGAGAGTAACGCAACTTACATGCTAAAAGGGGCTGACATAGTACTTGATTGCTCTGATAACTTTAGCACTCGCTATTGTGTTAATCGTTATTGTATTGCTAATAAAACACCGTTAATTTCTGGTGCTGCACTCGCAACTAAAGGGCAGTTAATGGGCTTTGACTTTAGGCAAAGTAATAGCCCGTGTTATGGCTGTGTTTTTCCACAAAGCGAAGCTACACCCGTTATAAATTGCAGTAACGCAGGGGTTATCAGCCCGCTACTTGGTGTAATAGGCTCTATGCAGGCGCAACTTACGCTCAATTTATTGCTGGGGCATGCAGAGGGGGGTGTGTTTATAACCTTTCATGCGCTTACTTTAAAACAACAGCACTTTAAAGTGATTAAAGATTTAGAGTGTAAAGAGTGTGGTAAATAGGTTTTTGAGGGGCTTGTGCCTGTTATTACATGTGGCGTTAAGAAACCAAAAACTGACGCTTTTAACGTGAGCAAGCTTCACACCTACAAAACCAAAAAACCGCGTTTAAATAAACGCGGTTTTTTGATTTCTAATTAACAATTGATTTTAGTCGTTAATTTTTGCAAACGCAGTACCTAAGCGAGTAACCACTTCAGGTAATTGATCGTCTAGTATTTCCGCTTTATCAGCACCCCATGCAAGTACCACAGTAGAGCCTAATTTAAAGCGGCCCATTTCTTCACCCTTTTTAAGCGTGATGGCATTATCGCCAGTGGTTGGGTATTTCCAACTAAATACATCGCTACCTGCTGGTGGCGTGACAGTACCTGCCCAAATAGTTTCTATGCTGGCTACAATTGTTGCGCCAACAAGTACCATTGCAAGCGGACCAATTTCAGTTTCAAAAATTGCTACCACACGTTCGTTACGTGCAAACAAGTTAGGCACGTTTTGCGCTGTAAGTGGGTTTACTGAAAATAAGTCACCTGGCACGTAAACCATTTTGCTTAGTGTGCCATCAATTGGCATATGAATACGGTGGTAATCTTTAGGCGCTAAATAAATAGTGGCAAACTTACCGCCTAAAAATGGTGTTGTGTCATCTTGTGAGCCGCCTAGTAGCGCTTGTAAGCTGTAATCGTGACCTTTAGCTTGTATTAGCTGTCCGTCAACAATATCGCCTAGCTGGCTGATTGCGCCATCCACTGGCTGAGTGATGATATTGCTATCTTCTACCATTGGCCGCATGCCGTCTTTTAAAGGACGAGTAAAAAATTCATTAAAGCTTTTATAATGAGCCGGATCTGGGTATTGCGCTTCGCTCATGTCTACTTTGTATTGCTTAATAAATAGTTTAATTAAAGTAGTTGTTAAAGCGCCCGCTTTTGCAGCAGCTAATTTACCTACTACGCGTGAAATAAAATGTTTTGGCATTGCGTACTGCATTGCGATTTTAAATTTGTCTAAACTCACAGTATTTATCCTAAATTATACGCGAGGCGCACGGGCGCCTGCACGGCCATCGGCCATTGTTTCTAAAATTCGGTGGTAGCTGTCAAAGCGCAATTGAGAAATTCTGCCATCGGCTACAGCTTCTTTAACTATGCAACCCGGATCGTTTAAATGTTTACAGTCTCTAAAGCGGCACCCGCCTATAAATTCTCTAAACTCTTTAAAACACCACGTTACACGCTCAACATCTAAATGCCATAATCCAAATTCACGAATTCCTGGCGAGTCGATTAGGTTACCGCCACTTGATAAATGGTGTAGTCGCGAAACTGTTGTTGTGTGCTGGCCTAAGCCGCTGTTTTCAGATACTTCTTTAGTTAATATTTCAGCGTTAGGCAATACAGTATTAACGAGGGTTGATTTACCCACACCACTTTGGCCAACAAAAATATTATTTTTATCAACAAGTACTTCTTTTAATTTATCAATACCATCGCCTGATATATTACTAACAAGGAGTACTTGGTAATCAAGTTTACGATAGATATCGAGAACTTTTTGTATTTCGCTAAGGCCTGCTTCGTCAATTAAATCGGTCTTATTGAGCACTAAAATTGGCTCAATACCCATATCTTCACAGGCTATTAAATAACGGTCGATAATACTAGGGGTAAACTCGGGTAATACAGCTGATACCATCAGTATTTGGTCAATGTTGGCTGCAATAACTTTTACACCGTCGTAAAAGTCAGGGCGGGTAAGTTGCGAACGACGCTCTTGCGTGGCTTCAATTACACCGGCTAAATCGCCTTCACTTACTTTGGCACGGCGAAACAATACTTCATCACCACACACTAAATTAGACACGGTACGGCGTATATTACAGCGCAGTACATCGCCATTTTCAGTTTCTACATCGGCGTGCTGGCCAAAACGACTGATCACAATTGCGCTCTCGACCTGACCTAAGTTATCGGTTTGCCATTCTTGCGCCCCTTTTTTAGCCGGTCTTGAGTCTGCGCTATTAATGCGCTTTTGGTGATTGGCCTTGATCTGACGCGATTGGCCTTTACTTAATTTTTTTTGTTTTGCCACTGGAGGCCTATAACCTTAGTTAAATGTCGCTTTTCCTAAAAAAAGCTTTAGCTCGACGGTTGATGCTAATATGATATATCGAAATGCGTTGGATCTAAAGGAAAGCACCGCTTAGGTAATTATGACTATTAATAAATCAAATTTAATTTGGCTCGATCTTGAAATGACAGGGCTCGAACCAGAGACCGATAAAATACTCGAAATTGCGACGGTTGTCACTGACGCAGACTTGAATATATTAGCCGAAGGGCCAACTATCGCTATTCATCAAAGTGATGAGTTACTAAATGGTATGGACGAGTGGTGTACTACTCAGCATGGAAAGTCAGGTTTAACAACACGCTGTAAAGCAAGTACTTTCGATGAAGAGTATGCCGTTGCACAAACTTTAGATTTTTTAAAACAGTGGGTGCCTGCGGGTGTATCACCAATGTGTGGTAATTCAATTGGGCAAGATCGCCGCTTTATGAATAAATATATGCGCGAGCTTGAAGATTTTTTCCATTACCGAAATCTTGACGTAAGTACTATTAAAGAATTAGCACGTCGCTGGAAACCAGAAGTTCTTGCAAAAGTGAACAAAAAAGGCTCGCATCTTGCTCTGGATGATATTAAAGATTCGATAATGGAATTAAAAGTCTATAGAGAAAATTTCTTTAATTTGTAAAAAACACTTGCAAACACATCGGATTATTGTAGAATCCTGCCCCGCTCAAGACGATAACCCACGCGGGGTTAGTGTGTTTGAGTGATTAAATTACCATCAATAAATGCGGTACTAGCTCAGTTGGTAGAGCGCGACCTTGCCAAGGTCGAGGTCACGAGTTCGAGCCTCGTGTACCGCT
>NZ_JBBMQZ010000037.1:0-26687 GCF_038900275.1 Pseudoalteromonas sp. AS71
CAGCCAAAGCTTGGGCCTCACATTACCCGAACTTGGTTAAAGTATTAATTAATTTATGGGTTTATTATCCATACAAGACAATAAAGCAGGACTAAAAACAGTTTGCTCGGTTCCGCTGTTCGCACTGAGCTGTCATTCGGCTCTGAAGTGTTTTTGTCCAAAAGTGAGTTTCATAAAGTTTACTCTGACCCCACTAATTTTAAGTGATCGAATATGTATAATTATATCCCTCTAATAGTGTCTTTAAAGGTCGCATAGCTTTTGAACACCTCAAAGAGCAACTTTTGATCATTAAATTTCCATAAAACTTATCTCAGAAAAAATCAACAGAATTGTTAGTCAAAACTATCCTTAAAGTAGCATGTGGTGTATAAATAATAAGCTAATTAAGGAAGTGTTTAAATTCAATTTGAGAGGATTTGATATGAAAAAAGGAATTTTGTTACTAATAGTTTTTGCTGCTGGTTGTGCTTCAAATGGTGATGATAATTCGCAATCCTCATCTTCAGCCCCAAATAATTGGTATAATGAGCATAAGACACCAATGCACGTTGGTATTGCATGGAAAGGCCAAAAAGGTGCTAATGAGTTACTACAAACTCTGGGCACGTGCGATAAAACTATTTCAGAAACACAACGAGCTGAAAATTATATAGAAGCAGTATCTTATTTGAACTCTGTTAAAAATGATAAAAATAAGTTGAAACAGGCAGAAATTGACTTAGTAAATAAAAAAAATGCTTTAATTAAATTTGCAGCAAGGGGAAATAACTCATCAACCAAATGCTATTTAGATACACTTACAGAAAGTGAGTCTACCTTAGTTATTAGAGATGCGACTACTGGCGCAGAAATAAATTCATCAATTGCATCTACAAGTTATGATGGGCGTGATTATGAGATTGCAATGAAGTGGTCAAAACATACATGGATGCTAGAGCCAACTTTTAATGAAAAATTAGATGAATTAAAGGCATTCGATGAATCAGTATATAAGGTTGGTGTTGGTGTCAATATCGTGGCAAAAATATACAACGCTAAGGCAGGATTGGATTTAACAAACTTACCAGCTTTAGCTTTTCAGATTAAGAATACTGAAACTAAGGGCACGATAAGCTTTAACCGTATAGGTATTAATGGAAAGGTAACAGAACTAATTTTCCCCAGCGCCAGTAAGGATTTATCACCAGAAACACTTTCTCAAGCCATAGGCGGGTTACAAAAAATTCAAATACTTTTGTACACAGATGATGACATAGTTTTGAAACCAACAGTTTTAGGGTATATGAACCCAAATTTAGAAATTAATACGGAAGATCGTGCATGGCTATATATTGGTCACTATCCTGATGCTAATCAAATGCTTTCAGAACAGTTTAAAATTACAGCGTCAGATAATAATCTTACCGTAGCAAATTTATTGGGAGAGACAATAAAAGTAACGGTAAATAGATCTTTAAGAGCCGATAGACCGAGATTTCCAACATATTCAATACCAAAAGAAAAAATGTTCGTTAGTTCGGGTTGTACATTAAAAGTACTTCAACTAGTCAGCGTTGGTTTTGATAAATATTGGGCGTTGGTAAATAAAACTGATAAAGATTCATGTAAAGCACCGAAATAACTCACTTAACAATATGTGGGGTCTGTGTAAACTTTAATAGGTACCCATTATTAACTAAACCCACTACCGATTTTTAGACCCTTTGCACTAACGCATTAATGTCCAAAAATGAGTTTGATCGACCGTCTGTTTCTCGCTCGTAGCTGCCTTACAATTTCTGCTTTTTGTCAGCAACTTACTTTGGACTAAATAGTGCAGGACTAATAAATTTTAATCCCGCACCATAAATTAAAAACCGTAATTACAATGTTGAACTTTGCATGTTTCTAAGGTCTTCAGTAATTTTCACGTCAATGAATCTAAAAGCGCCAGCTAAAACAGGTATTTCTACAACCCCATTTGAATCTGGCGAAAATGTCTCACCTGACAATACATCTACTATCGCTACTGGTGTCACAGAGTTAAATTTAACCTTTGCGACTTTATCGCCTGGGTTTAAATAACCACTATCAACTAGCGTAAGCCTTAAATGCTTTCTAGCTGATTGAGCAACAACCCAAGCGGCTTCTCCCGATACAGTCATTGGTAAAAGATTAGATTTTTCTTCAATCTTATTTTTAATTTGTCTGTATCTAACACTATCAGCAGCCATGACTTGTTCACCATTAGCGTTATAGTAGTTTTTACCATCAGTAATATACTCTTTCATTATATCCTTATAGATAGGGTGCATGTTATCAGCTAATGTACCTCTAACGGTGCCTTCATCTTTAAATTTACCTTGCTGAACAGGGGTAATTAAAACTAATCCTTTAGGAAATTTTGGTATAAAATCTAATCGCCTTTCTTTAGTATCTGCAGCATAATTAGAGTAATCCCACGGCAAAGTTTTTGCACCTGGCCAAGTACCATTTAAGCGACTAAACACATATGGAATAGAGTCTTTTTCTTCATCATAGAACGTAGTCCACTTCACATTATTTGATGTTTCTCTGTAGATTGGATCTGGTTCTTTCATACTTATGTGAACTGGTGACAAGCTTAATAATTCTTCACGCTTTGGTACATAAAGAGCGCCTTTACCAATTAACTCCCAAGCAAGGCTCATATACTCCTGATTGAAGCCGAAGTTATTTATATATCTGGCACCAGACGCTATCTTATATATTATTTGCCTTAGTGCATGGTTGGGGACCATTTGATGAGAGTGTTGGCGTAAACGGTCAAAACTAGGATTGTCTCTTGCGTATCTTTCGCCCCAATTATCTACAGAGCCTGCAGCCCATAACCCCATTCTCCCTGCCACACTCATTTCCATTGATTTATCAGTTGTTTCTTCCATTGCAGGTACAAACGCATCAGCTAAACGCCCAGAACGTAACTCCGACCATTCTGGAGCATATATAGTTGATTGCCAAAATGTATGTTTATTGCGCATAAACAAATTAGCATTATTCTCACTACTAAACTCAGCCAAAGGGTAGAAATGATCATTTAGTACTTTATTAAATGCGTCTCCATGTCCTTCTATCTCTGGATATATATTGACCGTTTTTTTCCCATCGCCACTACTAATAATTCTTTTCATAGTAGCTAAACTAATCATATACGGATCGTTTCCATGCCCTGCCCATTGTGATATCCCATCGCTATTCCCATATCCAGCCGAAAGCTTATTAAACATTTCTTCAGATGATAGTGTATAGTTTTTACGACGGTCTCTCTTATCTCTGTATTTAGGGTTATCAGCAAGAACTTCACTTCTATCCCAGTTCTCTACATTTGGTAGAGTTGAGTAATTTAAAAATACTGGTGAGTCATACAAAGACTCACTTCGCTCGATTGTTGTTGGAATTTCATTTCTACTTTCTGAAATAAAATACACGGGCAAAGGAGCACGCTCTCGCGTAGGCTTTTGAAAGTTAGATAGTTGCCTTTCAATTGCTCTAGTATTTTCTTGTATTGCAGCTAATTTACCTTGAGGCTCTAATTCCTCGTAAGCAGACTTCCAACTTGGGTTAGAAGTATCAATAATATGCACTTGGCTGCCACCACTTTGTGCACTAGCTAAAACCAACTTATTTGAACTTTTATCTTTCCAAATGTCATAATAAGAGTATTTATTTGCAAGTATTTCAGAATCGTTCACGTCAAATGACTCTGGTGTTAGAAGTATCCTAGAGCCAAAAAGTGTCAGGTATGTAGGAGTACCTTCATTCATAACAACTTCTGTTTGAGCAACCCTATACCCAAAGCGATCTATTCTACGTGCAATGTCATTAATTTGACTTTTCTTCTGTGACAGATCATCCAAGTTCATAACAGAAATTGCAGCATCACCTATCTGTGCACTATTACCTAGCGTAAGTTCGTCATTACCATCATTATTAAAATCTACAGTGCGAAGGTCTCCTATCCCCTTTTTAATAGATATTCGACTCTTTTCACTGGGTAAATCAGCAAATGGTTCAAAAATATAGAACCGACCAGAACTCTGAAGGCTATTATTAGTCCCTAGAACTACTAGTTTTTCAGTGCCGTCACTAGATTTTACTGGACGGACGAAATTTACAGTATGAGTTCGAGCTTCAGGCTTGACGCCATCCCCAAACACCCCTTCTTCTGAGTAAGCACTTGATTCAATTGTTTTTAAAAGTTCACCATTAGTAGAGAGGTAATACAAGTTTTTATCGTAACCACCTGCCACAACATACTTTTTATCCGCATCAGAGATTACAGTTACAGAGTTCATAGGGACTTCATTTAGACCAAACGTCCACTTTAAAGAACCATCACTATTAATACAGTAAACATTGCCATCGGCATTTGCAGCAAATACTTCTACAAGTCCATCACCATCGGTATCTTGAACCCAAATATCATGATTCATAAAACCAGAAAGCTCATTTTCCCATAATTTTTCTCCATTAAACTTAAAGGCAGCTACAGTCCCTTCATAACTTGTAGTTATGATTGATGAACCACCTGTCAACATTCCTGTCCTAACTTTGGTAATTGTTCGGTTTGTCTCAATACTTTTAATAGCTGGTTGAGAAGCTTTAACTACAGGGATAACGCAGCCAATTAATAACGAGCTAGCTACCATTGCAGAAATAATATTTATTTTCATAACATTCCTCATATTAAGTTATTTATAACGTGTTGAGGAACTAAATTGTACCTATTCCCCAAATATTGAGTTTATGCTTTTTAAAAATAAGACGTCAAAGATTAGTTGAAATTATTATTTTCAGAAAAAAAATAGCATAAACAATCCTTTATTATTGGTTTTATGAGTACATTAAAGCTAAATTGATAAGGGACACCTCTATTTATAATACATATACTATTATATTAACCTTATGAACCTGCCTTGTTTATTGGCATGTAGAAAGATAATTAAAATTAGTGTAATTACTTTAAATTAAACACAAAAAAACAGGGAGAACGATACCATTAGTAACTTTTACTTTACATAATTTGTAATCTACTAATTTTTACAATTGTTACCAGTAAATAAAATTATATTAGTTACATTTAGGCTATTTTCTATCCAGAGGAGAATTTGGACGCTTATAATGCTGGAGATTTGGCGGGTAAACAGACAGCCCATGCTATTGAAGGCGCTTAAGCTAAGACAGAGTAAAGAGAGCCAGCTTAATTAAACTAGTTCTCTTTAAACTAGCAAACATATTAAACTTAACGAATAACTATTATGGGATAGAATTTATGTTTCAAATTTAACGTGTATTTTACCAAGCCCATCATACGTTATTTGTATCTGTTTATTTATTTCCATTTCCATAAGGCCATTATATGAGCCGGTTATAAACACTTGGTTTTTTTCTAACTTAAACCCATTTGCAGATAAAAAATTGATGGCCCAATAAAGAGGACGTTGAGGTAACTTGCCTGGATGCTGCCCTGTCACATTAGCGCTCTTTTTGCCCTCCTGCTCCACTACGAGCGTTATATTATTACTCTCATATGCTTTTTCCTGGCTTATTTCTGGGCCGATATATACCCCTTGATTAGATAAACCGTCTGCAAGTTTTTCAAACTGCGTAGCTTCGTATTTCTTGCTAAACCTGTTTCCAATAAGCTCTAATGCTAGATGTGCACTACCTATAGCATTATCTATTTGTTCATTTGAGTATGGTTTTAATCCACTTAAGTCTTTATTTAAAACAAAAGCAATCTCTGGTTCTATCAGCGCTTTGCGGTTTTCACTATTTACCAAGCACGTGTCAGTGCCTTTAATGGGTTTATGAAGCAATGGGGCTAGAGTAATTACGCCATTACTTGAAGGAAGCATACATTTCCAACCGTAAACGGTCTCATCATTGAGCTTTATCATCAATTTGTGAATTACTAAAACGTCTTCAATCGAGTCAAGCGTAAAACCTTTAGGAAGATCTGAAGCGCCACTACCGCACTTTCTTTTGCTCAATAAATGCTCTGCTATATGTTGAAGTTTTTCTGAGTTGTTCATTTTATTGCCTTCGGGTAATACACTACTTGTGTCGTGATAAAAAATTAATAATACATTGAACACAACAAAAAACATACTACCTTTGCATTTATCATACATTAATGTTTATTGTAATCTTTTAAGCAAATGTGCGCGCAATTTAGGGCTATGGATTTGCTGAATTAATTCATTCATATTTGCGGAAGATTTGCCTGTATAGTCAATATAGCTTTTGATGGCGAAATACTTCGATTGTTCGCCTTCCAAGGTAAATATCCACTCCCGTGCATCACTTAGTTCATGTTCTGGCCATTGGCTAATAACAGAATAAGCCAGGTTAGGTTGAAATGATGAAGGATAACTATAAAACTCATCCTGTATTTGTTGCGAACTTTTTTTAATCAATACTTGTGCTAATTGTTGCTGAATTAGATATCGGTTGTTAGCTGTTATATCAGTATGTACCTCGAGGTAATTTAATAGTTGTGCGGGTTCTAATTTAGCCCAGTTTTGTAAAAGTCTTAATTTTACCTCTTGCTTCATTTTTTCATTATCTAAATTATTCAGCCATTCGATTGCATCATAGGGGGATACTGCTACTTGGCTACTTAAATAGTCATCTACAATACTTTGATCTGAATGAAGTCTTTCAGAATTTAAAATGATTCTCCCAGCTACGGGTAAGTTATCTGTAATTAAAAAGTGTATTACTTTGCTTATATATAAAGCTTGTTCTGGCGTTTTAGACTGCTCATCCAGCCAATGGACACATTCAAATGGCGCTTCTTTGGCCCAGTTAATCAAATGGTTGCTTATAGTTTTTATACGTAACTCTTTATCTTTAATTAACAATGCTTTATCAAGAATGGCCGTATAAGTTGGCTTTTCTGTTTCAAAATTTTCTGCATGTGAAGCTTTAGGCTTAAGTGTTTCTTTTATGTGTTTTGTATTATTTATTTCAAAATGCATTTGCGCAGAAGTTTCTTCGATAACTTGCTCATTAACGTTTGTTTGTATTAAATAAACACAACCACAGATGATTAGTAAACTAATGCTAATTATCCACTTGCCGTATAAATTTGCCTTTTTCATACCCCCTCCAAAAAATAAGGCCTGAGACCTATAAATAAAGTGCCTCAATCCTTGAGGCTAGTTTAAGTTAGCTTAATTCACCGCTATGGTTAATTTATCTATTTTCCCTTTGTTTTTAGTTTTAACCGTAATCGTCGCAGTGCCTTTATTTTTAGCTTTTACAACACCAGCACTGTTAACAGTTGCCACATTTTTATTGCTTGATGAATAAATGACTTTCTTGTTGGTTGCACAGTTTGGAAGAACTGTGCTTTCTAGCGTTGTAGATTGGCCCTTTCGAAGTGTTTGTTTTGCTGCACTTAGTTGAACACTATTAACAGCTACAAAGGTGTTAGGGCATGACTGCCCCTCCCCTGGAGCAGAGTTGTTATTGCCCACCTTTACCCACGTTCTTACATAATCAACTTCCATTGATGTTGGGAAGCCTTCTGCTGATTTATTCGCTGATGGGTAAAATTGATTACATTTCCATTGTGTATGCGGCGCGCGTAAGCCTTGTGATAATGTGAGGTTCATTTGACGATGCCAGTATAAATTATCTTTTTCACCCACCACTTTACCGTCAACATACCAAGTGATCTTGTCTTTAGTCACATTGACACCATAGGTGTGAAAGTCATTTCGAGGATCGAAAGGTAGATGGTATCCGTTATGATTTGTCTGCGGAAAAGACCCTGGGCGCATCCATGTTGGTTTTCCATTTTTTACTACAATATTGTGTAAGTCATGATCAGACTCTCTCACGGCACTTTTTTGAGTAAGTTCTACTACGTCTATTTCGCTATATTGGACATCCCCTTCTTTCGTTAATGAGCGGTCGATTGTGCTATACATCCAAAACGCAGGCGATACACCAGGAAATGTGCTCGCACCTTTAATTCTTGCTTCGTAATAACCGTAGTTACCTGTAGCTTTTGATTTAGCAACGCCCGAAGTATAATAAAGTGGGTAATTTGCAACTTGCTGCTGGTTACAACCGTCCCAAAATGTCCGTTTATGAGACTCTCGTTTAGTGGTTAATTTTAGTTTGCCATTAGATACCGTCGCATTTTCATTTTTCCAAGACCATACCCCATAGTTTTCTGTTTGAAAGTTCCACTTTGTGGCATCTTTAACGTCAAATTCATCAGAGCGTTTGACTTGCAAAATCCATGTTTCACCAGGTTTTGCGATGGGAGGTTGCGTAGATGCAGCTTGTGATGCTGCACTCAAAAAAAGCATACTTATAGCCGATATAGGGAATACCACAATACTTATAGGTTTCATTTATTTATCCATCCTTTGTTTGTGTGAACTGAGCCATAGCTCAGCAACAAATACAGTGTTATATTCAATGAGTTTAGATTAGCAGGCATATAAACAACCTGTTAAGCAACTCTAACTACTCGCAACAAATTAAGCTGAGCGAGTAGGTTTATTTAATATTTATATACAGCACCAAACCTCAAAAAATGGTTTTATTGTTCTCTAAAAATGGCTTTAAATCGTTATTTAGTTGTAGTTTTAGCTGGAAAAAGTACGTTTAAATTGCTTGGGTGTGTAGTTTGTTCGTTTTTTAAAAACTGTCGCGAAGTAGTTTGAGTTATTAAAACCAACTTCGTAAGCTGTTTCTGTAACAGATTTTTTTAGTAATACTTTTTTAGCTTGTTCTATTCTTACTTCTATAATTCTGTTGTTGATTGTCTCATCCGTTGCCAACTTAAACTGCTTAACAAGGTAAGAGCGACTTACACCAACGGAAAGAGCAACCGTGTCAATATTTATATCGTCGAAATAATTGTTTTCTATGTACAGCATTGCGTTCTGTACAACGCAATTGTTAATTTTAACTTGCTCTGCCTTACTCTCTTTAGACTCACTATTATCTTGCTTTTGCAGTTTACTTTTACAAGGCACAGGCCAAGGTGGGTTTACTTGCCTACTCACACTCACTTTGTCAGCTTTAAAAAAATTTATTATTTGACTATCTTGAGAATTTTTAATTTGCAAAGGAGTGATATGATCGTTTTTAGTTTTAGCTTCATCGTATACTGTCTGTATATCCTTAAACATGGCCCCTAACCAAATTAACCCACATAGACTAGTACCTGAATAATACGTAATCCAATGCTCTGCCATACTCCCCAAAACAGCAATAAAACCTAAACTAATAGCGCTGTATATATAACCTTTATTCTTTGCTTTAGGTACATTCTGCAATAAATAGAAACAGGGGATAATTAGTAAAACTACAAAGGTGACAATCTGAAAGGAGTATATGTGAGTGAGTTTGAGCCAATCAATAGGGGCGATTATTAGCCCAAACCCTTTAAGTACGTTAATTTTAGGATGCGTCAACTCTGTTAAAACTAAAAAGCACACTGAAAATGCTAATCCAAAACTATAACTAAAGTACATGACTGGCTTAGGTAATGTAACATTTGAAAATCTAAAAAGTGCTATTAACAAAGAAGGTAAACCTAGCCAAAAAAATAAAATTGTCCGTCCTAATTGAATGTATGGTTTGGCATACTCAATAGGAAGAATATTAAAAGCAGGGCCGCATAAATAAAAAATAAAAGTCACAAAAAACACTGCAAAATAGTAATACGATGAACCAAAACGGTGTCGCTCTAAAGAGAAGTACACCAACGCAGTAAAAAAAATAGTCGCGACTAACATCGGCACAATGCAACGCAAAAATATACTCCACGTTAACAAATTATCTATCACACCCTTCCGCCTTATACCCAAAATAGATACGTAGTATGTTTATATAAATACAACAAATAGGCTAGCAATAAATTGTAACCAAAGTGTTAAAGTTAATTTTGAAATATGTATTTCACCGTCTTGAGGCTACAGATAAGTAAAAAGCAAAGTAAATTCTTTCCTTGACTCAGAAACATATGATGTTTAGATTTGTGCAATGTATGGCTGGGATTTTACTATTCACACACTGACTTCTATCTATAACAATAAGGAGAGTTACAATGCACACTAAAAAGAAACTAGTACTTGCTATATTAACTTCACTATCAAGCTATCCGTACGCGCACGCTTCCGATGTTTCTGCTAACGCTCAGGACAATGATGATACAGAAATAATTGTAGTGACTGGCGTGCGCTCCAGCCTAGAGGCTGCATCGTCACTAAAGCGCTACAGTGATAGTGTTCAAGACAGTATTGTTGCTGAAGATATTGGTAAATTTCCTGACCAAAATGTTGCCGAATCCCTACAGCGTATACCTGGCGTATCAATTAATCGCGTTAATGGTGAAGGCTCAAAAATAACAGTACGCGGTTTTGGTCCCGAATTTAACGTTGTTACTTTAAACGGACGCACACTGGCAACGTCTGAAATTGGCCGCTCTTTTGATTTTCAGGTATTAGCAGCAGAGCTCATATCGGGGGCAGACGTCGTAAAGTCTCCTACAGCTAAAACGCCAGAAGGAAGTATTGGCGCGTATGTCAACGTTAAAACAGCACGCCCATTAGATAACCCCGGGTTGCATGTATTGGGCTCTATAAATGCCAAATACAGTGAACTTTCTGGCGAAACAAGTCCTGAATACTCTGCGTTATTTAGCAATACGTTTGCTGATGAAACATTTGGTTTTAATATTGCCCTTTCACAACAAAAAAGTGATAACCGATACGATTCAATGGGCACTACCCGTTGGTTATTACTCAATAATGAGCCGGGTGTTATTGAAGGCGACATTCATAATTTAGATGACAATGTGGTTACGCCAACTATGCTGCGCCATGCCGGGCGAATTGAATACGCATTAGGGCAAGAAAGCCGTGAACGCATAGGCATTAATACCAGCTTACAATGGGCACCAGATTCAAGTTTTACCAATACATTTGATTACATGTATACCGACCTCTCGGTAGAAACGCAAACTCAAGGTTTGCAAGCCGGTTTACAGTATCCTAATTGGCGAAATGTGGTTGTATCAGACAACGGTACTATTTTATCAGGCACTAAGTTTTCGGGTAAAACACTGGGCGGAACCGGTGAAAATGTTGATTTTAGAATTGATGGTTTGTTCCAAGAGCTTGAATCAAAATCAAAAACACAGGCATTTGGATTTAATTCTGTAAAAGAATTTGATGTATTAACGCTTGAGTTTGATATAAGCCATTCAATATCAAAATCAACGCCGCGTAGCGACTTATTAGTTCCTAATTATATTTCACCAGAGCGAAACGACAGTTTAAATTTTGATTTTAGAAACACTGATACCGTTAATTTAGACACAACCATTGATTATGCTTCACCGACAAGTGTAAGAGCACATTGGAATCAAGTTTCACATTACGAATTAGAAGACACGATTACGGAGCTGCAAACAAAAGGGAAATACCTACTCGATTTAGAGTTTGTTGAAAGCCTAACCTTAGATTCAATCGATTTTGGTATTGCGTATTCAGATCGTGAAAAAGTAAGAGATCGCTTTGAAACATTCCATGAAGATAACTGTGGTTTAGTAGCACCGAATGCCGATATTTGTGGCGAACTTAGAGATATGCCTGATGATATATTTTCAGCCAGTCCCTATTCAGATTTTTTAAGTAGTGAGTCGGGTAATTTTCCGCGTGACTTTTTGTTTGCTGATATAAATAAATACCATAGTGCTATTCGTGATATGACCAAAAATCCAAATTGGCCAAACGAGCAATATAACGAAATCGCATCATCAAGCGTCACCGAAGAGAAAATAAGTGCTTATTCGCAGTTTAATCTAAGCGGCTTAATTGGTGATTACGATTGGCGCGGTAATTTCGGTGTGCGTTATGTAAAAACTGAAACAAAATCTTCGGGATATGGAAAACGCCGCTTAGGGTATACAGGTGAGCTTGATAATGGCCAACCATTATTAGTTGTAGAGTATACGGATTCAGGAATTCTTGAAGCAGAAAATAGTTATACCAATTGGCTACCCAGCGCTAATTTAAGCATTAACTTATCAGACAATTTATTAGTCAGAGCAGCAGCAGCAAAAGTGATGTCTCGCCCTGCCATCGACGATATTGGTGTGCAAACAACCTATACTGATATGCAAGCAGGCAGTTTTTCGCAAACAGGTGGAAATCCTTATTTAGCACCCTATAAGGCCAACCAATATGACTTATCCTTTGAATATTACAGTGACAGTGGTGATGCATACGCAATTAACTTTTTTAGAAAAGATATATCGAGTTCAATTGGGCAAGTTACCTACCTAGATAGTACCCCTGATATTTGGGATGGAGAGCAATATGTTGATTCTTCGGTTAGTATAGATGGGTACGGAAATGTTAACGAAACCATTAATACTAAACAAAACCAATCTGGCGGAACAATTAGCGGGGTTGAGTTAGCTTTACAACATAATATGGACTATTTACCGCGCTTTTTAAATGGCTTAGGGGTACAAGCAAATTATACGTGGGCCGATACTAAAAACAATAATACTCAAAAAATAGAGCTTCCAGGTGTCACCGATCCAGGTGATAAATTAGAGGGATTTGCCGAAAACTCTTATAACATTGTTGCCTACTACGACAAAAATGCATTTCAAGCGCGTTTAGCCTACAACTGGCGAGATGACTTTTTAAGTAGCCGAGCTGGTATACGCAGTGGTGGATTACCAGAGCATACTGCGGCTTATGGTCAGCTCGACTTTAGTATGTCTTATGCGGTTAACGATAACTTTACGCTAACAGGCGAAGCAATAAATATAACTGATGAACGTACCTATCAATATGCCGATGTAAAAGAGCGCGTTATTAACACCCAATATACTGGTCCGCGTTACCGAATAGGTATACGCGCTAAGTTTTAACGCTTTATTGAAATAACCCAAATTGCTATAAAGATCGCTTATCAGCGATCTTTATTATATACCCACTATATCAGTTTTAAACATATAAACAGCGATTAAAATTAGTTGCAACCCCCTCTATTTTGTACACATTACATTGACCAGCCAAACATAATATGTTTATATTAAAAGTATGAGCGAACTTATATATTACGACCTAAAACAAACATCAGGAATGGCAGCAAGCCTTTCTGTTCAAGTGGCTAAAGAAATTGGCAGACGCATTGTGTCTGGATCATTTGAAGCCGGCAGTTTAATTGATGATGAAGATGCATTAGCTAAACGCTACCAAGTGAGTCGTGTAGTTGTGCGCGATGCTGTTAAAATTTTAGTTAGCAAAGGGCTCCTAGATGTACGCAGAGGTATTGGTACGCGTGTACTACCTCGTGATAGATGGAATATGCTCGACGATGACGTTTTAGCATGGCATTTATCAGCACCACCTAATCGCAAGTTTTTAGAGCAATTAATGGATGTGCGTTTGGCTTTTGAGCCAAAAGCTGCTCGCTGGGCTGCAGAGCGCGCACGACCTGAAGATTTAATCGAAATAGCCGCAGCATGCGAGCGTATGGCAAAAACAGATAACAGCGCAGAAGATTTTATTATTGCTGATTCTTTATTTCATAAGGCAATTATAAGAGCAGCACAAAATAGCTTTTTAGCTTCTATGGAAGGCGTTATTTATTCTGCACTTTTGGTTAGTATTAAAGTAACAAATAAAGATCCTCGCGATAACGGTGCATCTATTCCGTTTCATCGGGAAGTGTACGAAGCCATTGCTGCAAAAGATGGCGATAAAGCCGAATTCCTCACCGAAAAACTCCTAAAAGATGCCAGCTTTCGTCTTTCTGCGACAGTAAATAACAAATAGCCATTGTTTATTGTCGCAAATTCATATAAATAGTACGTATAAATAAATAATACGGACACTAAGATACTATGAGCGAATTAACATACTACGATCTAAGACGCAGCAGTGCCATGTCACCTAGCTTACCGGTACAGGTAGCTAAAGAATTAGGCCGTAGAATTGTTGCTGGCACATATACTCCTGGCACACTGATTGATGATGAAAACCGTTTAGCTGAACGTTTTCAAGTAAGTCGAGTTGTTGTTCGTGATGCAGTAAAAATTCTTGTCGGTAAAGGGCTTTTAGATGTACGCCGAGGCATTGGCACTCGTGTAAAAACCCGTGATAACTGGGCATTGCTTGACGATGATGTTCTTGCGTGGCATTTAAGCGCCCCACTTAATCCTGAGTTTTTAACTCAATTAATGGAATTTCGTTTAGCCTTTGAACCAAAAGCCGCAAGTGTTGCTGCTCAGCGTGCAACGCCTGAAGATATTAAAGCCATTGAAGATGCGTTAAATGAAATGCAAAGCTCAGTAAGCGATTTAGATAAATTTGTGATTGCTGATGCGCATTTTCATGGTGCTATACTTCGCGCTTCACACAATGAGTTATTTATATCTATGGAGTGTGTTATTTTTTCAGCTTTACTTGTGAGTATTAAAGTTACGAACCAAAGTGCAGAAAGTAATCATGCTTCTATTCCATTTCATAAAGAAGTATTTGATGCAATTGCAAAAGGTGACAGTGATAAAGCGCTCGCTTTAACCGAAAAGCTATTAGCGGACGCTAAAGCAAATTTAGCCAAATTAATGAATATCTAAATTAAATAGCGGCACTAACAAATCATTTAAAGTGAGAGGAATGATTAGCTAATGCCGCAAACACACAACGCTTTTAAAACTTAATTATTTATAGGTAGTATTCAGCATACTTCTTGGCATTAACTGTAAATTCCTCTAAACCCATTCCGGCTTTATACAAGCCGCTTCCTAAACCAAAACCAGATGCCCCTGCATTAACAAATTCATCCTGGTTTTGCGGTGACACACCGCCAACAGGGTAAATATTAATACCCGAAAGCACGGTAGTAATTGCTTTTAAACCTTTTGGTCCGGCTGTATCTGCTGGAAAAAACTTAAGCGCGTCTGCACCGGCATGTAATGCAGCAAACCCTTCAGTCGGAGTGTAAAACCCTGGTACGCAGTACAGTCCCTTTGATTTACTAAAACGGATCAGCTCTACATCGCTATGCGGCGAAATAATAATACGCCCGCCCGCTTCAATCACTTTTTCAACTTCGTTTTTGGTAACAACGGTGCCTGCACCAATAATCGCTATATCAGCGTATTTTTCGCTTAACAGTTCAATGCTTTTAAAAGCATCTGGAGAGTTTAATGGCACTTCAATAACGCGGTAACCGATATCAATAAGCACCTTTGCATAATCGAGTACTTCGTTAGGTGTAATACCGCGCAAAATAGCAACTAATGGTAATTGCTTCATTGCTTGTGTAAGTGAAATTAATGACATTTTTGGCTTTCCTTATCAGTGATAAACCCTGCTTTTACAGCAAGCGTAAACATGCCTATTGTAGAAGCGGTTGAACTGCTTAAAATAGAAGACGTAAATCCGAGCTCTTTTAGGGCTTCGCAATAAAGTGTGTTTAAACTGGAATTACCAATCAGATAGACATGTTTAATATCGTTGAGCTGGGTTTTGATACCCGCAAGCTCGGCGCCAATCAATAAACCCGAAAGGTAACTTGGAACATGCTCTGCTAATAACTGCTTATCTAATTTTAATGTACGTGCACTAAATAAAGCGCTCAATAAGCTAGTTTGAGTTTGACTAACACCTACTCCTTTTATAAAACTAGGTATGTCTGTCTGTGTAATATCTAATGAATCTAGGCCATCGCTTAAAATGCTATGCTTAGACAGCAAATTAAACATTTCGCCAGTCATAAATGTACTTAAACTCGTTATAACCGTTTTTTGCTGAGTATCCTTTGCAACTTCAACCCATTTTGAATGCGTCCCAGGTAAGCAAAACATAGTTTCACTTAATGTTTTATTGCTAAGCTCACCAGATTGCTTTTCCACAGCTAAAACAGCCCCAAAAACCTGCACCTCTTCACCACGCATTACATCGCATACATTATTTTCCATCACATACTTTACGCCAGGAACAATACGAATATCTAAGTTAGATTTATTTTTTGCAAGTTGTAAATTATTTGCCATGTCAGCTGAGGTACAAGGCGCATTTACATAACCTGTATCTTGCCAGCCAATTGCGCCACCCACCATGCCAGCCATCATTATGGGTAGTTTTTTGTCTGCTATCCACGGTGAGATATAACCGAGCAACACGGTTTCTATACAGCCGTTTTTTATATTTAATACACCAAGATCGCCGTTTACGGTATCTAAAATAGCGCCTTCGTTATTGATTAAAAAAGCTCTAAAATTAGAGCTTCCCCAATCAACAACAATCAGCGCCGGTAAGTTACTATTGCTGTTGTTCATCAAGCTGTCCTTAACTATTAAATTGATACTTCGTAATGTTTAATAAAATCAAGGTCGGGCTCAATACCAAGGCCTGGACCTTGTGGTAGCGCAACAGTTCCGTTGTTATTTTTAACTTGCTCGTTAATATTTAGAGACTCTTGCAATAACTGCTCTCTAAATAAGTTTGGTGTTGTATCGTACTCAAGCATAGGCTGTACAGGATGCGCAGCACCTGGCAAATCAGGCAGTGCAGCCAATAAGTGTAGGTTAGTGCCAACCGCAATAGCCGAGCCCCATACATGGTTTATTACAGGCACAAAATGCGCATGAGCCATAGCTAATACTTTTTGATATTCGGTAATACCACCGAGTGCACACACTTCTGGCTGGAGTAAATCAACGCAGCGGTTTTTAATTAAATCTCTAAAGCCCCAGCGTGTAAATTCAGCTTCGCCACCGGCAATGCTCATATCAAGTGCTTCACATAAATCGCGATAGCCTTGGTGATCCTCTGGTGCAACCGGTTCTTCAAACCAGTACACGCCTAAATTTTGCAGCTCTCGACCTAGCGGAATAGCTTCTCGCGCAGTATAAGCATGGTTAGCATCAACCATTAAACGCATATCACTGCCAATTCCTTTACGCACGGCCTCAACCAGCTTTACATCACGCTCTGGCGAAAGGCCTATTTTCATTTTCATGGCCGTAAAGCCCATTTCTTTAATGCGTTGGCTTTCTTCGGTAAAACGCTCTTCAAGGTTTGGAAACTTTTGTAGCATCATGCCGTAACCATAAGCCGGAATACGGTCTCTAAAAGCCCCCCCTAACAACTTATAAACGGGCTGATTTAAAAACTTACCTGCAATGTCCCATAGAGCAATATCAACGCCAGATAACGACTGAATTGGCATGCCTTTTTGACCATGATCGCGTAATAAGTTGTAAACTTTGTGCCAAATAACGTCTCTGTCGAGTGGGTCCATTCCCAAAATCATGGGCTGAATCACATGCTCAACAATTGTTTTATTGGCAAACGCAACGCCGCCACCACCAAAGCACTCGCCCCAGCCAGTAATACCTACATCGGTACGTACTTCAACCAAATGCGCGGTACGTTTAGCATAGTACTGCTGAGAATAACCTAGCTCTTCATCTAGGTCGTATTGTAAAACGTGGCTAATAATTTGAGTTATTCTCATTGTCTGTTCCTTAAACCTTTAACGCACGTGAAACACGCTTGTAGACGAGGTAATCATCTAAAGCTAATAACGAGCAATCAGCCCCAACACCCGATTGTTTAATGCCAAAGTGCGGTAAATTAATACTGTACTTAATCCCGTTTACTTGTACTTCGCCAAAGCGTAAGTGCTTAGCAAAATAAGAAATGGTGTCTTCGTTTTTGCTAAAAATAAATGAGCTTAAACCAGCGTCTGTGTCATTAGCATCGCTAAGCACTTGCTCGTTATCGGTAAATGTAATAATGCTAATAACAGGGCCAAATATTTCGTCTTTGTATATTTTCATGCTCGAATCAACATTTGTGAGCACGGTTGGTTCGTAAAAATATCCATTAACGCCGGCAGGCTTTTTACCCCCTAGCTGCAATTTTGCCCCATTTTGCTGTGCGTCCTTCACAAGCTCATCGATACGTTGCCATGAGTTGGCATCCATAACGGGGCCCATATCAATAGCCTCATTTTTATCAAAACCAACTTTTACTGCTTTTGCACGAGTAAGTACTTTTTCAATAAATTCATCAGCAACGCTTTCGTGTACAAAGACACGATTTGGGGTAACACAAATTTGCCCTGCATTAGCAAATTTAACACCACAAATTACATCTGCTGCGTTATCTAAATTTGCATCGCTACATACAATAGCCGGCGCATTACCACCAAGCTCCATCGAATAACGCTTAATTGAAGTAGCACCTGTTGCAATGACATGTTTACCTACATTAGTAGATCCAATTAAGGTAAGTATAGAGGGGATGGTTGATGCTGAAATGGCATCGCCGACGGTGCTATCAGTGCCCGAAAGTATGTTAACTACACCTGCTGGCAAACCGATTTGTTCACATAATTCGCCTACAGCATAAGCAGACAAAGGCGTTTTACTTGATGGTTTTACTACAAGCGGACAACCAGAAGCCATTGCAGGGCCTAATTTATAAGCCAAATTTAATAATGGAAAATTCCATGCTAAAAATGCTGCTGCTACACCAACAGGCTCTCGCGAAAGAACATGGCTGTGTGTACCTTCATTATCTTTTAATTCTTCATCGGCGATATTAACAATAGCGTCGGCATAGAAGGTCAGACTATCAACCAACATTTGATAGTCATCAGCGGTTGAGTCCCACGGTTTTGCCATCTCTAAATGAACGCATTCACGTAGGTGCTCTTCATTTTCAATTACAGCATCACGCAGTTTAAGCATCCACTGTGCACGCTCTTTTGCTGGAGTCGCTGACCAAGTTGCAAACGCGCTTTGCGCAGCATCAAGTGCTAACGACGCTTCATTTATACCCGCTGCTGATATTTGCCCAACAGCTTCAAGCGTTGCAGGGTTAATAACATCAGTTGAAACATCACTGGTTATCAATTTACCGCCAATATACAGTTGTTTAGAAAGCATTCTGTCGCTCCATTATTATCTACAACACCCACAAGGGCTAAATGATCAAAGAAAGGCACGGCGGCCTTAATACATAGCAACTATTTAAACATATGATGTTTGAATGAGCAAACAGAAAATACATTTAGTTAACAAAAAATACTAGTCGCCAAAACTTAGTTTGGCCTTTTTCTACTATGCCTTGTTCACTACTTTGTATTGAATGTTGCAAGGAATCGCTATTACCTATACACGGTTCTATCCCCAGTACAAAAGGAGCTGAAGCTCCAGTTGCAGACCAACCATTGTAATTAAACCAAAGCCCTAAGTGACTTATGCTTGCTGATGAAAATTCAAACCCGCAGCTTTGCTGAGCTTTATCATCAACCAGTTTTACAATTATATTTTGATCTTTATAAGTACCCGTATTTAAGTGTTTGCTAAAAACCTTACTTGCAAAACCACTGTTATAGGACATAACTTTATTTAGCGGAGGGACTTTAGTTGAGCACTCACTCCAATTAATAAAGGCACTATTAACGTTATAAAAACGACTAAGCCCTTCGTCAACTTTAAACTCCATATGTTTGCTATTTATTAAAATACGCATTTCTGGTTCTACGGCAAAAATAGGATGCGCTGACCAAACAAATGGGAGATTATGAGTTGAGTTATTTTTTACATAGTAATCAACCAGTAGCCGTTTACTGTGTTTTTTTAAGATAAACGTTCTAATAAATGTAAAAGTAGAGTCAAAAACCTCAGCTTGTAAGCTAAGTATTATTTCTTCATCGCTAATATGGGTATTAGTTATTTGCCATGCTTGGCACCACAACTCACCGTGATCATGTGAAAAGTGCGCTTTATTGGGGATATGTTCGTACAACTGAGGAGTAATACCCGGAAAACATTCATCCCAACCACCGCTATCATGCTCAGAAAAATCATTATTTTTTGCAGGTTTTAAAGTGATTTGTTTATCGTGAACAAGCCACTCTCTATTGTGTTTTAAGCTTACAATAGAGATGACTTTTGCACCCAACTGAGGAATGACAGTGATAGCAAGCTCACTATTTTTTAGCAAAATAGCCTCAAAACCATGAGCTTTACAGTGTGTTAAGTTAAGCACCTTAATCGTGATAGATTACAGAACGGCCGCCATCAATAATGAGGCTTTGCCCTGTCATAAAACTCGAATCTGAACTAGCTAAAAACACGGCTGGATAAGCGATTTCTTCAGTTGTTCCATTTCGTTTTAGAGGATGTACATCACCCATTGCTTTTCGTGAAGCTTTCGGATCGTCTGTTTGCTCCCATGCTTTAAATGCCATAGGTGTTTCTATCATGCCTGGGCATAGTGCGTTTACTCGTATATTGTGCTTTGCGTATTCAACGGCTAAATTTTTGGTTAATCCTATAACCGCGTGCTTAGTTACCGCATATGGAAAATACCCCGGTACAATTTTATAAGAATGCACAGAACCTACATTTATAATACTGCCACGGCCTAACTCTTTCATATGATCAAGTACGGCTACAGCACACTGCCACATACCTTCAACGTTAACCGCAAAGCTATCACGCCACATTTGTGGAGTAACGTCACCTACGTTTCGCCCGGGGCTAATTAAAGCCGCGTTATTAACTAAAACACTAGGCTTGCCGAGCTCATTAACTACTTTTTCAACCATGTTTTTTATAGCCGTTTCATCGCTAATATCGGTATGAGCAAAAATAGCATCAAACCCTTTGCTTTTTAGCTCTGCTACAACACTTTCGCCCATTTCTTTATTTATATCAGCAACACACACTTTAGCGCCTTGCTCACAAAATATGCGTGCTACAGTTTTTCCAATTCCATCGGCTGCACCAGTAACAATAGCAACTTCGTTTAATAATCGTGATGACATAGATATGTTCCTTATTTATTGAGCCCAGGGACCAAATCGCGTTCAATAGCCTCAATAGACTTACCCTTAGTTTCGGGTAGTATGAATGCCATAACAATACATCCTACAACAGCGACCCCTCCATAATATAAAAACGTATTTGCTGCGCCCATGTTCTCTAATTGCCAAGGGAAAAACTGCTGAATACTCCAGCTAGAAATACTCTGTACTAAGGCGGCAAAGGGTAGCGCTACACTGCGTACTCGGCTTGAAAATATCTCCGAGAATATCACCCACATGATTGGCCCTATCGACATATTAAAGGCGGCTAAAAATGCAAATAATCCAAATAAAACATACGCAGGACTAATATTTATAGAAGCATTGATAATTGCACCGGTGACAACTGGTAGCTCTTTTTTACTGTAAATAGTGGCTAAGTCTGCTTTTAGTGCAACATCAGTACTATATATTTTATTTTCGAAAACGTGCAGCTTTGTAATATCTACTTTTTGCTCTGCAACTTTGGATATTGCCTCACTGTTGAGTGAATACGTGGCATTTTCAAAGCCATGCCAAATTGATATATGCGCAACAGCAATAAGCAATAAACCGGTAATTGTTAATGCTCTTCTGCCGAGTTTTTCAACAAAGAATATGGCGACTAATGTAAATAATACAGATACCCCACCAAGTACTATTGTTTGTAGAAATGAGTTTTCAACGCTCATACCTATTTGTTCAAACACGGTAGGCGCATAAAACAGTACGGCGTTCATGCCGGTTGCGCCCTGCACTACCGCGTAACATACAGCAAGTAATACAACAAAACGCATAGGCTTACTAAACAATACTTTAAGTTGCTCTAGTGCACTGCTTTTTGAATCTTCTTGGATGGTTGCTTTAATATCGTTGAGTACTACTTCGGTATCGGCGTTATTGATTCCCATACCTTTGAATACAGTGCGTGCTTCTTCATCACGTTTTTTGCTCATTAACCAGCGCGGCGATTCAGGAATCGTCATTAATAACGAAAACCAAATAATATTAGGCACAATTTCAAAGCCAAGCATATAGCGCCAAATATTGGCTTCATTTAACCATTCAATTGAGCCCATATTTTTAACAAAAAAGTAATTAACAACAAACGCAAATAAGCTGCCCAAGGTTATAAGCAACTGATTAACTGATACAAATTTGCCTCGTTTATTAGCGGGTGCAATTTCACCAATATACATGGCTGAGACGGTTATGGAGGCAAATGCGACCCCCCCTATAAAGCGGCCAACAACCAGCATGGGGTAACTTACCGCAAAAGCAGAAATAACCGTTGAGAGTGAATACGTTAAAGCAATGCCAATAAGCACCTTTTTACGACCAAATTTTTGGCATAAAGTACCTGTAAAAAACAATGCGATGATTACGCCAACAATGGCGCAACCCACTACATTACCTGTTTGTAAACTGGTTAGCTCAAACTGCGAACTAACATAACGTAACGCCCCCGATATATTGGCCGCGTCTAGGCCAAATACAAATCCGCCAAATGCTGCAATGAGGGAGTACTTAATTGCTTTTGTTGATTGTGTGTGTGTGTCTTTCAATGTATTACCCTTAGTTTTATTTATATACTTTTACTGTGTTGGTAATAAGTGCTCTACAACATATAAAAGAATAACATTGATAGAATTAGTAAAAACAATATAAACATATGATGTTTATGTGTGCAATGTGTTTTTCCTCTCACATCTAATCAATGTAAGAGGAAAAACACAAAATTAATATTTAAAGTGAATACGTAAAATTAAAAGCCGGCTATTTTAACGCAAGGCTCTGATACGCCTTTTACCGCATTTTTAAATGCAAGCGTAGCGCCGTGAGGTATAGTATCAACTGGGGTATCTTCTAGGCCACATTGTGCTGACGTTACGTAAAGTGTTGTACCGTCATCGCCAAACGCTGGGCAGGTAGGGCGAGGTGTTTGAGTCGCCAGGCTTTGAATTACCTTAGCTTCGGGCGATATGCAATCTACACGTGCGCCATCCCAAAGTGCAATCCACATATTGCCTTCGCTATCAATTACAGCGCCATCAGGCGAAACTTGCGTATTTGAATAGTCAAAAAATACAATAGCATCACCTGTAGGATGTCCTGTATCAATATTTACATTAAAATAGTAAATTTTTTGAGCAGCGGAATCTGCGTAGTACGCTTTAGCGCGTTTTTTATCAAAGCAAATACCATTAGGTATAGTTAAATCACTAACAACTTGAGTAAGTACGCCGTTATAAAAACGATATATAGCCCCTTCGTTTTCTTTTGCATCGCCGTGCATTGTGCTTATCCAAAACCCACCCCACGGATCGGCACGCCCATCGTTACTGCGGTTGTCAGTTTTATCTGCTTCAACGCTGCACAAAAAAGTTTGGTTATGCGTGCTGGTATTATAAGTATTTAGGCCTTTGTCACTTGCTAGTAATAAGGTTTCCTTGTTTACCCACGCAAGAGCGGTAACCATATCATCTAAGTGTTGCTCAACTTTATGGTCGCCTTTTTTACTGTGCAAAATATGGTTTGGAAAATCAACCCAATAAAGCGTTTGTGTGATCGGGTGCCACAAAGGGCCCTCGCCTACAAAATTTAGTGTGCTGTCAAAAACAGTTGCTGTAAGTGTGTTCATTTAATTCTCTAAACAAGTTACCAGTTAGTATGAGAACCATCACGCTTTGATAAATGCGGCGCTTCGGTTTCTACAGGGGTTGCCAATCTGAACGCGGCTTCGTTCACTTCAACACCTAAACCAGGTACTTCAGGAATAGTAAACTTATTACCTGTTAATACATGCTGCTTAGGAAAAAGAAGTGGATCATGGGCGCCAAACTCACTAAACGGACCTTGGTGTGTTTCCATTAAACCTAAATTTGGTAGTGCTGCTGCAAAATGATTTGTTGCTGCTGTACACACAGGACCAAGCGGGTTATGTGGCATAACATCTATATAATGTGCCTCAGCCCAGCCTGCTACTTTCATCGCCTCCGTTAAGCCACCAATGTTACACACATCTACACGTAAATATTGAGTAAGCCCCTGCTCTATATAAGGCTTAGCTGCCCATTTAGAACTAAATTCTTCACCAATAGCAAAAGGAATATGCGTTAAAGTACGCAGCGTTTTATATGCATCAGGAGACTCATGGCGAATCGGCTCTTCAATAAAATCGAGTGTATCGGGCTTTAAACGTTGGCAAAACGAAGCGGCTTCAGCCACGCTTAATCTGTGATGGTAATCAATACCGAGTGTAATATCAGGCCCAAGTACTTTACGCAGCTCATTTAAGCAGCGAGCTGTGCGCGTTATAGATTCTTGTGGTTCAAAAAAAACAGGGTCGTCAAAACGACTCGGTATTACTCTAATTGTTGTCCAACCTAGCGCTATAAGTGCTTTTGCTTCTTTAACTAAATCGTCAAATTTATCCGGATCGGCTTCTGTATAACAACACGCAAAACACGCTATGTGCTCACGTTGTTTACCGCCTAAAAGTTGGTACACCGGCACTTGTAATGATTTACCTAAAATATCATAAAGGGCAATATCAATCGCTGAAATAGCGGCCGTAATTACACGGCCACCTTCAAAGTAATGGCTGCGGTATAATTCTTGCCAAATACGGCCAATTTTACGTGGATCTTGCCCTTTTAAAAATCCAGCAAAGTGATGTATCGCGCCAATAACTGCTTGCTCTCGATTTGATAAGCCCGATTCGCCCCAGCCAACTATGCCACATTCGGTTACTACTTTTACTAATAGCTGATTACGTTTTCCTACGCAGCCTAAAAGCGCTTCAACAGATTCTATTTTCATTATTATTACCTATGCGTTATTAAGGTTGAGTTGCTGGTAAACGATATTTATCCATGCGGTCTATATCGTATTTTTCGTATTTTCTTTTTAATAACCAGCGCGGACGCTCTAACGTTAATTCCCATTCAAACAATGATTTAAACATAGTTTTAACACGTTCAGGATTTTTTGCTGCTAAATCTGTTTGTTCACTAATGTCTGTGCTTAGGTCGTATAGCTCTGCAGGGCGGTCTGGGTAACGAATAAGTTTCCAATCGTTATCGCGTATTACAGCTCTGTTCTCTTTTTTCCAATACATCACTTTATGTGGGCGTGCTGTGTTTTTACCTTGTATATAAGGGAGTAAGTCAACGCCATCAATATCATTACCTAACGCTTTACCTTGTGCGGCACTGTAAAAAGTAGGCAGTAAATCTAGTGTGCTTACTGGGTAGTCATAAACAGAACCAGGTTTAATATGCTTAGGCCAACTCATTACAAACGGTACTCGAATACCGCCCTCTAGCTGGTTAGACTTGGTACCCGCGAGAGGTGCATTATTTGATGCGTTTTTATCAGAAGGACCACCGTTGTCGTTTGAAAAAACCACAATAGTATTGTCATCTAAACCTAGCTCTTTAAGTTTATCAAGTACATAACCACTGGCTCTGTCTAGCCCTAGGGTCATTGCAGCAAGCTCTTTGCGTTTACCGGTTAAATGAGGAAATTTTGCTAAGTCTTTAGGGTCTGATTCAAGCGGGGTGTGTACTGCATTGAATGCTAAGTAGATAAAAAAGGGTTCATCTTTATTTTCTTCAATATATTTTACAGCTTCTTTACCTAACTCGTCGGTTAAATACTCTTTTGGCTCTTCGTAATTACCAAAGTTGCGTTCTAATTTTTTATCAAAAAAATGTTTGTTTCCATTTTTCATTTCTTGTTCTGAATAGCTAAAGTAGCTTCTGTCACCACCTCTAAACCCTAAAAAGGTATCAAAACCACGCTTTAAAGGATGAAACCTGTCGGCGTCACCTAAATGCCACTTACCAAATACCGCTGTTTTATAACCTTGCTCTTTAAGGTAATCTGCCATCGTTTTTTGATCTAGCGGCAAGCCCATATCGGCACCTTTTAATGCAGAGTTATCACTCATAAAACCCGGTACATTAATTTCTTCATAGCCAAAGCGTTGTTGGTACTTACCTGTCATTAAACCTGCGCGTGAAGGACCGCAGGTAGAATCACTTACGTAACCTTGAGTAAAACGTACACCGCTTTGGGCAAGTTTATCTAAATTAGGTGTTTTAAGCTGCGTACTACCTTGAAAGCCAAAATCACCAAAACCTGCGTCATCAGCAAAAATTAAAACAATATTAGGTTTTTCTGTTTGTGCTTTTGCCATTGCATTAGCACTAACGCAAAAGCCTAAACATACAGAAAGAAGAACAAGTAGCTTATTCATCACAGTTTCCTATTTAATATAATAGTTAAGCACATAGCTAAAAAATATTAATTACACCATAGCTAACATATTGGTTATATTAGACTATTACGGATAGTTAATTTAATGGTTGAGTTGTAAATAATGAGTTTATAAATCACAATATCGCTACACTAAACAAAACATAACAATATTGCAAACATATGATGTATGATATTTTGAAATTAATTTTTCAATTTCTCACTATTACTTAAGCCTAATACCAGCGTCAGCTTAAAGGCAAAGCTCATTTATTGAGTACTTAGCTACGACCTGTTATTTAGTTTTAAGTATGCATTGGTGTGCTATTAAAGGTGGATTCTAAAATGATAAATATAAAAAACAGCCTTTTTGCTGTTCTTTTTTTATGCAGTTGTTTTTCAGCGATTGCAAATGAGGAATGCCAGTCTTGTCATCAACAACAAACCCATGATTGGAAACAGTCAGACCATGCAAGTTCAATGGCTTTAGCCAATGAAGATACCGTGCTTGGGGATTTTAATAATGTAACTACTACCCA
>NZ_JBBMQZ010000038.1:0-26366 GCF_038900275.1 Pseudoalteromonas sp. AS71
CCTCGCTATGCGTTGGCGTTTCCCGTCTCAGTGGGGTCGCATTATAGGGAGATCCGAAAACAGATCAACCCTTTTTTTAGATCTTTTTACTGTTCGAACAAAAATAGAACAAAACCACGTAAAACTATATGAAACCCCGCCTAAGGTGATGCTTTTTTGTGCTCTTATTTATAATTTAATACAAATATCATTGCTATGTTTGATTTAGACGTTAAGATAGCAAGTTCACAATGTTAAATTAATGTTTATTTCCTGTTTATTGGTAGATCTAAAATGAAATTACCCGATCAAAAATCTTTTATCTTCTCTGTTATTCTTGCTGTAGTTGGTTTTGTTGTTGTTGAGTTTGCTTTAGGCGGCTTAGCTTTAAACCCTGCATTACTATTTGGTGCTGGTTTATTAATAGGTGCAATTGCTATTGCTGCAATTTCATCTGATGTGACTGAAGAAGCTGAAGTTAAAACAAAAACGCTTTATGTTGGTAACCTTCCTTATCGTGCAAACGAAGGTGTGGTTCGTGCATTATTTGAAGAACAAGGCAAAGTATTCAATGTTCGTTTATTAAAGGATAAGAATACTGGCAAACGTCGTGGCTTTGGTTTTGTTGAAATGGCGCAAGCTGATGCCGACAATGCAATTGCTAACTTGAACGATAGCGAGTTCCAACAACGTACTTTAAAGGTACGTGAAGCAAAACAAAAACAAGAAGATGATTCTAATGCTCTACGTACTGAGACGGATCAGTCAGTGTAACTAGCTTTACCGCTAGCTTATTGCTAAACACATCAGCCGTTGCATAATATTGCAGCGGCTTTTTTATGTCTGTCAGTTTATTCATACCTAAGTTAAGTTGCTTAAGTAGGTAGTCGACTCTGTTTGCTATCGCTACACCTGAATCAAGTAATTTAACCTTTCCTTCAAAATACTGACTAATAGGCTCTGCTAGTATTGGAAAGTGCGTACATCCTAATACAAGTACATCTATAGTTTTGTCTATATCTAGGTCATCAAGCACTTGATGCAACTTGTTTATATCCAAGGACTCTGTAAAAAAGTATTGCTCAGCTAAAGTTACTAACTCCACACTACTATATAGATTAACGATTACATTACGTGCATGTTCAGCAATTAATGTTTTAGTGTATGGACTGGCGACCGTGGCTGGTGTGGCTAATAAGCCAATATGATTTGAACGTGTTAGCTCTGCCGCAGGCTTTATTGCTGGCACAACGCCTACAATAGGAATATCCGTAATTTGACGAACAGCACTAAGTGCAGATGTAGAAGCGGTATTACACGCTATTACAATTAAATCAACGCTAAGCGTATTAGCTTTGATGAAATGAATAAGTGAGCATAATCGGTTAATGATTGTCTGCTGGGATTGAGCACCATAAGGTAGTAAAGCATTATCCATAAAATAGCTGTACTGAGCATTTGGGATACTGTGCTTTATATGCTCAAGTACAGTAGTTCCACCAATACCTGAATCAAAGACCATTATATGCGCTGACAAACTACTGTTCCCACTTTACTTTAAGAACGGCAGTTTGCCATGAGGTATTTATAAAAGAAAGTAGTTTAACTTTGCGTGGTTTCTAAATCAGCAAGATCGTCGGCTGCCGAATTTAACTGATTAAGGTTTTCGAACATAGACTTTGTGTAATCTACTAACTTATCTATTTGTTCCTGATCTTGATTTAACCACTGTAGAATGCCAGCTAGTTGATTTTGTAATCCAAGTTCGCCCGCTTTTTCAAAAGCATTTTTAAGGTCATCATTAAAGGGAGCTAAGCCCTCTGATACTTGTTTTTCTGGTGCCGGTTTATATTCTTCATAGCTTTTAACTGTGGCTATTGTTTTTGTTTGGCGTAAATCCATAGAAAAAGCCACCAGCTGGTCACTGTCTAAACTCAGCTCTTGAGCTTGTTCAAATGCTTCATCCAGGTCACCACCAAAAAATGTTTTACTTAAATCTTGTAAATCTTCCATCATCGCATTAATAGCTTCTTGCTCTTGCTCGTTTAAGTCACCATTAACCGACATCGAAAATGATACCTGTCGAGATTGCGATGATGAGCTTGCAAACGACTCGCTATTACTGTTTTGCTGATAGCCGCTTGCCGATTGAGATTCAAATGCATCTGCAAAGCTGATACTTACCTCATCACCTTCTGCGGTGGTAAATTTATACTCAGCATTACTCGTCATACTGACATATTGGGCCTGGCTTATATTTACGCTGGCAGGTTGTGGGTTAAATAATGACTCTTCAAACTCATCAAGCCCATTGTAAATACCCTCTTTAGATTTATTAATGCCCTCTTCCATGTCGTCATTAAATACGCCAGTTCCTTTGAGCTCATCAACCGCGTCATCGATCCCTATTTGGACTCCTTTGCGCGCGTCGCCTAACATATCTTTGAGCTTTTCGTCATCAGCGCCGTTAGCTTTTGCTTTATTAACAGCACTACTTACAAAATCGAGTACGTTTTTTACTATTTCATCAAAATCAAATAGTGGTTTATCTGCTTTTTTTTCTGCGATAGGTAATCCTAGCTGCTCAGCCATTTTATCGCCAAGCACCTTTGCGGCCAACTCTCGACCTCGTTGTTGATAGCTATCTTGAGGAGACGTAATTGTAGGTTGCTGTATATCAGCTTTATTGTTGAATTTATTGATGTTGTTGTTTGGCGTAAAGCCATAATTACCTATTTTCATGATTCGTCTCCTAACCGTGCGTAGTTTATTATCGGCTATAACACTAAAAACTAAAGTACAATGTTCAATAAAACAGCATAAATGCTAGCCAAAACTAGACAAATACGCAGCGCTCCCTACAATAGCGCCGATAAACAGATCTTAGATAAGGTAGTAGCGTTAATGGCAGTTATTAAAATAGATACCACACAGTACCAAGCGCAGTTAAGTGAAAAAGAGCAGCGTATTAGTGCACAGTTCCAACGTTTTGGTGTGGAGCAATTAGAAGTATTTAGCTCAGAGCCAACTAACTACCGCCAACGTGCTGAATTTAGAGTATGGCACGATGGTGACGATCTGTTTCACATTATGTTTGATCAACAAACAAAAGAAAAAATCCGTGTTGATACATTTGATCCCGCAGCGCCTCTAGTAGGTGAAATAATGCAGGTGATGATTGAGCATCTTAAGCCTTGTGAAATATTACGTCGTAAGTTATTTCAAATCGATTACCTATCAACGCTAAGCGGTGAAATTTTAGTAAGCTTGCTTTATCACAAACCACTTGATGATGAATGGTTAAGTGAAATTAAAGCGCTTAAAGAAAAACTAAGCAGTAAATACAAAATTGACTTTATAGGCCGCGCTCGCAAACAAAAAGAAGTGCTGGGTGATGACTTTGTAACTGAGCGTTTAACAGTTAATGGTCAAGAGCTTATTTATCAACAAGTAGAAAATAGCTTTACTCAGCCTAATGCAAAAGTAAATATTAATATGTTGGAGTGGGCACAAGATTTATGTAAGCCACTTAAAAATGATTTATTAGAACTTTATTGCGGTAACGGAAACTTTTCTATTGCGCTAGCAGGCTCTTTTAATAAAGTATTAGCGACGGAAATATCAAAATCATCTGTTCATTCTGCTCAATACAATATTGCTAAAAATAACGTAGAGAACTTAGATATTATTCGTATGTCTAGTGAAGAGTTTACTCAAGCAATGAATGGCGAACGTACTTTTTCTCGTTTAGACGGTATTGATCTTAAAAGCTATGACTGCCAAACCATATTAGTTGATCCACCGCGCGCAGGCATGGATGAATTAACGTGTGACTTAGTGGCTAACTACGAAAGCATAATTTATATATCGTGTAATCCAGAAACCCTTGAGCGTGACCTTGATCACTTAACACGTACGCACAACGTTAAGCGCTTTGCTATATTTGATCAGTTCCCTTATACGCATCACATTGAGTCGGGTGTTTTCTTACAGCGTAAATAACCAACCAAAATTAAAGTGCCAGTGCTTTTATAAGTGCTGGTATTTGCTCTTCACTAAATACTTGAATTTCATTCTTTATTAATAATGCTGCAGTTAAACCTAGACCTTCTATTTTTACTCCGCGATGCTTTCCATCATATATTGTATTTCGTCCGCAAGAAGGGCTCGATTCTTTAAGTAGAGCAAAACGAACTTTATTTTTTTTACAAAGTTCTAGCGCTATATTAGCCCCAGTTTGAAATTGCTCTGTTACATCTTCTCCTGAATTAGTAATTACTCTCCCCTGTATTATTTCAGCAGGAGCTCTAGGAGTAGATAGCCCACCAGCAACTTCAGGACAAAAGGATATTATTTTCTTATTAATTTGCCATACCCGTAATTGTGGATGCTGTAATGTTTGTCCTTTCCCATCATAACGAACAGGCTGCCCTAGCAAGCAACTCGATACTAATATTTTTTCCATTGCTACATCCTTATAAAGCAAAAAAGCTCCCTGAGGAGCTTTTTTAGTTTTAGCTAAATTTATTTGCTAGCTAAATAATTAATCAGTTTACCAATGTCTTCTGGCTCAGTAATACCCGACTCACGACCTAGGTTTAATTTATACTTACCATTTACAATAAATGTAGGTACGCCACGTAGTGCGCCTTTTTCTTTGAAGTAGTCCTGATCGCGTTTCATTTTAGAGCTCAGCGTACGTACCGAGAAGCTTTTGAAAAGTTTATCAAACTTATCGCCATCAACGCCCTGTGCTACAAATATATCTTTTACATCTGCAAGCTCATTAAATTTAGCGCGCTTGGTATGGATATGATTAAAGATTGCAGAGACAATTTTATCTTTTTGCGGAAGCACTTCTGCAGTAGCTAGTGCTTGGCTCATCATCTGTTGATTTTCAGGGTCACGTACACCTACAAAATCAACATGGCTCTTTTTAAATTTAACGTTTTTATCAAGCTTAGGCTTAAATTCACCAATTAATGCTTCCATGTTATTACATGCAGGGCAGTAAAATGAAAAAAACTCTTTAATTTCTGGCTTTTTAGTTGCTCGCTCAGAAACCACATCGTAATGCACGCCCTCTTCGTACGTTGCTGCAAAGCTTGTTGCCGCCATAGGAAGTAGTACTGCAAGCAAACCTGCTTTAACTAATTTAATCATTATTATGCTCCGAAATTTATAGTGCTAATAAAAACGCTACTAACTCATCAAGTTCTTTTTGGTTTTTGATGGTATTGAGGTTTATTTTATATTTATCGTTAACAATAAAAGTAGGTACACCTGTAAGTGCGCCTAATTTTGAATATTTATTTTGTTTGTTTTGCATTGCTTGCTCAGCCGAAATAACTGGCATGCTTGCAATTTCTTGATCAAACGTTGCGCTATCAATACCATTTACTTCAAGTAATTTTTTAACGTCTTTCATTTCAGTTAAAGGAGCACGCTGAACATGAATACTTTTAAAAATTTGATCGCTAATACTCTGCGCCTGACCATGCTGCTTAGCAATTAAGTAGGCAAAGCTTAAATTACTTTGTGCTTGTGGTGACACTCCACCTAAAAAGTTCACGTGGTTTTTAATAAACTCAGCACCTTCTGGTAGGCCTTGTTCAATTGCTTTTGCTACGGGTTCAAACTTAAAACAATGTGGACAGTAAAATGAGAAAAACTCGGTTACTTGTGGCGATGTACTTTTGTCTACATCAATAACAGTGTATTGATTATCAACTTCAAACTGTGCAGCAAGTGCTGCAAATGGTAAACATAAAAGTAATAAACTCAGTTTTAATTTTTTAAGCATGTATATCTCGTGTACTTGTTTTAAATAAAAGATTACGGCAATAACTTTAACGGCGCTTCTTGCAATGCTGCAAGTTGCTCCTTCAATGCTAAAATTTGTTGCTCCCAGTATTTGTCATCAGCAAACCATGTAAAGTTCCGCACAAAGGCAGGATCGCTCCATCGTTTAGCTACCCATCCCATATAATGGATAATACGCATCGCTCGCAGCGGTTCAATTAATTTGAGTTGAGAGTGATCAAAATCACAAAACTCTTCATACGCATTCACAAGGGTATCTAACTGTAACAGTTGCGTCGCTCTATCGCCACTGAGCATCATCCATAGATCTTGGATTGCAGGACCTTGGCGACTATCATCTAAATCTACAAACATGAGCGCGTCGCCTGCCCACAAAATATTGCCAACGTGACAGTCACCATGTAAGCGAATACTTTGTACATCTTTATACTGTTTTTGCGCCTGCTCTATCACTAAATCTAAAATAGTGTAAAAGGCGGTATTTATTCCCATAGGCACTAAATTACTTTTTTGAAGATGAACTTTGGCTGTATGCAAATATTCATCACAGGTAACTGTTGGCCTGTAAGTAAAAGGTTTTGTTTTAGCCACTTGGTGCATACGGCCAATTAAACGCCCCATTACATCAAGCTGATCTAAGTTATCAACCTCAAATAAACGCCCACCTACACTTGGAAACAACACAAACAAATAACCTTCGTGCTCAAACAAGCTTTGCCCATTATATAAAATAGGGGCAACAACAGGTACTTCCGCTTCAGCCAGTTCAAATGCAAAGTCATGCTCTTCTTGAATTTGCTCTTTACTCCAGCGCTCTGGGCGATAAAACTTCACTACGTAACGCAGACCATCATCGGCTTTAAATTGGTACACTCTGTTTTCATAGCTATTGAGTGCCAACAAACCAGATTCGGCGTACACACCTACGCTTTCTATTGCATCGAGTATTAGGTCAGGTGTTAAGTCAATAAAACTAAATTTATTCATACTCTTCTTATATAAAATAAAAAGCGGGTTATATACCCGCTTTTGTTAATTGCTATATCAACTCACCTATTTAAGGTAGGTTGTGATTATCGCGCTTTAAAAAAGTTACTCGACTGCGATATTGTCTCATCCGGCTTATCTACCGGTGAAAGCACAAAGTTAAACTCTGTCATCGACACCTTCAAATCATAAGGGTCCATTACAAGCGACAATGGCACGTTATGAGATTCCCCTGCCTGCACAGTAAATGACTGCTTACCAATATACTTAAAGTTATCTAACCCTTTTACTTTAATATTAAAAGTTTGCTCGTACTGCGCCTTGTTAATTACCTTTAATGTGTAGGTGTTCTCTACTAAACCATCAAAATCGACACGATATAATTGGTTTCGATCACGGATGATATCAAAGTCCATTGTTTTACGCAGTGCTATATTAGCTACAAGTGCCCCCGTAAGCACAACAAGTATGACCGTGTAACCAATGATTTTAGCTCTTAGTGGATTCGTTTTATTTTCTGGCGTTTCGAGGTTTCGCTCTGTCGTATATGAAATAAGCCCACGCGGGTATTCCATTTTATCCATTACGCCATCACACGCATCAATACATGCACCACAATTAATACACTCAGCTTGTAACCCATTTCTAATATCAATACCTGTTGGGCACACTTGAACACACAAGTTACAGTCGATACAGTCGCCTAGCTCTAAATCTTCATGATCTACTTTACGTGAACGAGGACCACGGCTTTCACCACGGCTTTCGTCATACGTTACGGTGTATGTATCTTTATCAAACATAGCTGATTGAAAACGTGAGTAAGGGCAAATGTGTAAACACATAATTTCTCGCATCCAACCGGCATTACCATAGGTACACGCAGCAAAGAAAATAATACTGACTAGTGCATAACCACCCACGTTAAACGTTACAAAATCAGGAAGTAACTCCCTTATTGGCGTAAAGTAACCCACAAAAGAAATAGCGGTATATAACGAAAACAATACCCAACTAGTATGCTTTGCCGTTTTACGCCAAAACTTATCAAAGTCCATGGGTCGTTGATCGAGTTTTTTACGCTGATTGGCAGTGCCTTCAAGCTTTTCCTCGAACCAAATAAAAATAAAAGTCCAAACAGTTTGCGGGCAAGTGTAACCACACCACACCCGTCCATAGAAGGTCGTCACTAAAAACAGCGCAAATGCTGCCAGCATAAAAATAAACGCTAATATGGTAAAATCTTGAGGCCATAGCGTTAAACCAAAAATATTGTATTTTTGACCAATTAGATCAAACAGCACAGCTTGCTGGCCATTAAAATTAATCCAAGGAAGTAACATGAACGCAAGTAGGCCTAAAAAGCCAATGCGCTGCCTAAGTAATTGATGTAGGCCTTTTACGGCACGCACATAAATACGATTTCGGGGATTGAACCTATCATCTTGACGGCTTAAATCCGGTTTTTGGATTTTCACCTCTACAGGGATATTCTTTACTTTAATTTGCTTGTCCATCGAAGTTCCTCAACGCCGCTTGGAAATAAAAATCCAGCAATACTCAAGTACTCTATACTTAAAGTTAGCAAGTTACTTGCTAGGCAGGTTTACTTTAATAAATTGCCTTCTCGAATACTTTCAGATATTTCAGAAATATCTGACTGCTGTTAACCATTATAACAATGTTGGTTAAAATTACTGGCATAGATTGCTAATAATTTATTCATCCCAGTTACTTGCTTTTAAAATGCAGTTTATTACACTGCATGGTAATTCAACCCTACTTAGATCAAGGTTTACGTATCCATGAAAAAATTTATTATTTTGGTCGTTGTGATCCTTGCCTTTTTTACAATCGATCATCCACTTATAAAAGAACCTCGCGAAAGGTTACTAGGTGAAGGCATTGGCTTTTTAAGTGATGCAAGTAAGGTTAATAGAAGCCCTGCTGCAAATATGGCTAAAAATAGAATTAGCACTCAACTTAAACTCTCTGAATCTGAGGGTGAGTACGTAGAAAAAACGTTTACAACAGATGACTCTGTACAGTTATTTCACTTACGCTATTGTCGTGAACGTGACTTAAACCTTTATTTTTATGACAATCGTTTAAATACGGTATGTAAAATAGTGACTGAAGCATTAGAGCAAAAGCGAGCAAAGTAGTGGATTTTTCAGGATTAAATAAAAAAGCAAGCGACTCATTTCATAAACAGCGCAATATGCTCAAGCAATTAGCACAAGGCAAAACGTTAAAGTGTGATAAGTGTAATGGGGTTTTAACACTTGATTTAGCCACCAGCGAGTCTGGTAAAGGCATGGTAAAGTGCAAGCAAGGCTGTACTGATATTGTATTAGAACTAAGCGCTTAGATTAACTAAGCGCTTAAACTCAAGCTATTCGTCCCAACTGTCATCAGTTATTAAACCACTGTTAATGGCCACAACTTCTATAAGTTCTGCAAAGCCTAGTGCAAAGTCACCCATTGATTCATATTGATACTGGCATAAGGCTTCTTTAGTCATACTATTTTGCTGGGCAATCTGTGTAATTGCCTGCTGATCAAGAGCAAAAAAGCTCAGTGTGCTTAGTGCACTCTCTAATGCTTCTTTAAATTCTGCATCTAACTCAGGCGCATTTAAAAGTGGCTCTGCATATGCTTTAGTAGCCACTAAAAAACCTTCGCTCCATGGTTTACAAAATTCAAGAGTAAACTCAACGGGCAGCTTGTATCCTGTTTCAAATACTTGCTCACTAATTTTATGGTATAGCGCCATAAACAAAAAAAGCATTTCTTCATCTAAATCATTGGCTGTATTTGGTAATATCTGCTCAAGCCACTCATGCACATCTAATGGGGTGGGCGAGCAAATAACGCCAAATAAATAGCCTTGGCTTTGCTCAAGGTTCATTGCTTTAGATTGCGTATTTAAAAATGTGCTGAGCTGCTTTGCTTGCAGCTCAGTAAATTGGGGTATTTGCATTAAAACTCTTTATATTCAAATATTAAAAGTTGAGCGGATAACGACCTTGGCTATCTGGTCGGCCTAAAAACTTAACCGCATCATGTACATCTTTAGGTAAGCTAGCATCTGGTTTTACATAGCCTGCCACACTAAAGTCGAAATTAGCTTTAAGTGTAGCATCTGCCTCAAGGCCAAGCGTATTATCTGGGTCAATTAATATAGCAACGTCGCCCGACTTACAACTTAATTTACCAGCCAGAGGACCAATATTAAACCATCCATTTAAGCCTTGTACGTCAATATTAGGACTCGCTATTTCGCCTTTTAGTGAATCACAATAAGGTGCACCTGAGCTGTATTCATCAAGTTCTAAAATTACACGCCCTTTCGCTGTTACAGGCAGAGGAAGTTGCACGCGTTGCATTGCACGCTCTACCGTTGAGCGTACTAGGCCGTCAGTCACTTTAACTTCTTTATTAAAAAGCCCGTAGCTTACATCTGCGTAACCCGAAATATCACTACGCTCTCGTGCATTACCAAATTTCACGTTCGCATTTAGCTTACCTGTAAATAACTTCCAGCCAGCAATGTCCCAGCGCACATTATTTAACTGCTCACCATCAAAGCGAACTTGCATCATTTGACCTTGCCAAATAGTACCTACAGTTTGCCCGACTTCTAATTGCTTTGGAAAATACGGTTTTGCGACATCTAGCGCAATACTTGCTGGTAATTTAATAATACAAAACACAATAAAACTAATTAAAAAGACAGCCGATAACGTTATTATTTTTTTCATTAATTAATTCTCTAATACCAAACGGCTTACACGCACATAGCCTGATTTATCATCGCGGCTTAAATCTAAGTTTTCGATTTTTAAGCCATGTTGATTCACTAGTTCATCTAACCACTCTATTAACTGATTAAATTCTACAGAATCTAACGTCAAACGTAGTGAATCACTACTTGGCTGCATTTTACTAATACTTATTTGATGGCGTCCACGTGTAGAATTAACAATTTGGCTTAAGTTTGCATTGCTAGCAACACTGGTGTTACCCGCAGCCTTTAGCTTAACAATACTTTCATCAACCCAAGCTAATAGCTCTTGTTGTTTAATTTGAGATTGCTGTGCCTTTTCTATCGCATTGTTTAATGGTCTAAATATTCCCATTACTAAAACAAAAATAATAAACACGCCACCAGCGACCATTACCAATTGTTGTTCTTGCTCTTTGAGCGAGCGCCATTGTTGCATTAACTGCTTTTTCATACTGCACCTCGCAGTTTAATTTCGCCAACTACATAATCACCGTCGTTATTTAAAGACCCTTGCTCAACCGTTAAACCTTGTTTTTCAAGTATGATTTTTACTTTACCAAAGGTTTGGAAGTCTTTCGCGCGTGCACGAATACGCAGCTCATTGCGACGTTTGTCATAACGAAGTGTTTCAGGTGTAAATTCACTGACTTGAGAAAATACGTCAACTAAATTAGTCGTTAAGTCTAAAAAGCCCGACTCACTTGAGCCTTGCACTTTATCTAAAGCGCCTTTAATTTGGCTTTTAATTAGATTAGGGCGAACTTTAGTTCCCGGAAATGCTTTTTGGTATCTGTCGACTACTTGAGCCTTAGCTACTTCTAGTTGTGTATTAAGTTGATGCAGCTCAATCGCTTTTATTGTAATTGTAGAGACCAATGCAACACTTGCTATAGTTGCTGCGCCTTTCCAGTAACCCCACCATAAAGAACTTTGTTTTTTAAGCTGATACATACCTTGGCGTAAGTTAAACTTAACGCTATCTAACTGCTTTGCAAATAATGCTAGAGGTAAGTCATACTCACTCGTTTGCGCTTGTAAGTTAACGCTTTCTGGAAACTGACTAGCTGGGCTGAAATGTTTAATATCAGGATTACCCATGGCTGTTAAGTAGCCATTTAACCAACTAGATTCAACCGCACCAATATGCCATTGCCCTTGCTTAAATAACCATTGGCTATTTAGCTCGATAGCGGTGACTGCGCCATCATCTGCAAGCGGTAACAACAAGGCATCGGGTAATATTCTGTATACTGATAAATTATGCTCAGCAAATAATGCGAGCCATTGTTCAAACCATTCACGGTCTGTCATTGCTACTCGTATTGCATGTTGCTCACCAAGCATTGTCGGCTGCGCTACAGCTATAAACAGTTCATCTACGTCACATGCTATATCTTCTTCGAGCATATATGGCAGTGCTTGCTCAAGCTTGCGATTCCATTTTGTTGGCAAAGCGACCGTTTTTAATTGCACTTGGTCACTTGGTAATAACACGACAACTTCTCGGGTAAGCGCTCTTTCACTTAGCTCACTTAAATGCTCTGCATTTGGTAACTCGCCACTAGCTATTATTTCTTGTTCTTGTGGTGAGTAAATTAACCAGTTAAGTAATTCTTGCTCGTTTTGACCCGTGCGGATCAACAGTATTTCTGTCACTGTACGCCTCCAAATTTTCGCGCCAGTATCGTTACGTCACCGTCTTTAGCGTGCAGTAATGTGGTCATCGAAAAACGCAGGTCGACAAAATTTGCCTGCGTTTGTAATTTAAAATATTCGCTTTTAATACTAAATAAACTTTTTACTGAGTCGGTATTAGTACCGCCTTGCTGCTTCACCTGTTCAAAAAATTCATCAATGGTGTCAAAGCCAGTTTGCGGTCTTGCACCTATCACAGCCTCTGCGCCAGATAAGCTCAAGCTTTCTATTAAGGCACTTAGTATAAGAGCTTGCTCTGGAATTAATGTATTTACGTTAATAGATAAAAGCGTACTGCCGGGTATTACACATACATATGGCAATACTTTTTCCATCACTAATGGATTAAAGCCCTTAACTAAGCGCAGCTCCGATGTTGATGCAAATAAACTATTGGCTGTCATATACGGAAAATCTCGTGATAAATACTCGTCTTCCTCTGCGCCTGAGCGATACGTTATGCTGTCCTCGTCAAGCCAATCGAATACGCTATCTGCCATTGTCTCTTCTGATTCATCAGCAGGTAAATCTTCAATATTTTCAAGTAATGCAAATAGTGCTTTATGCGCAGGGTTTGTTTTACTCGCGCTGTTTGTATCTGGCGCTATAGCTAAAGCATTTAAATTTAAACATGCTTGTAAATCAGTAATTTTGCCACTTAACGTGCCGTTATCAACAGGGTATGAAGCATCACCTTGAGTTGCCCAAACTTGATCAAGTGTTGTTTTATCGGCATCATCTTTTTTACTTTGTATTAGCCCTTTAATAGCAAGCTCTTCTGCACCGTAGGCGTACCATTTAGCTTGCTGATGACCTTGCAAATTAGTACTTTTTTGCACTTGCACCATTAAATTAGCACTCATTTCTACAGCTAAAATAGCCGCTAATGCCACAATAAACAAAACAATAACAAGTGCTGCGCCGCGCGATGATTTCTGCTTAACCATTATTCACGCTCGTATCTTGTGTTGTGCTTGGTGGAGCAACAACCTTGCCCTGCCCTGGTACTAAAAATACTCGACGAATTGGCTCTGCTTTTATTTGTTGCAACGTAACAGCAACCGCTTTAGGAAGCGCTTTAATTTCCCATTGTTCTTGCCATTCGTTTTTATCATCCAAAAACTCAAACTTAAGCTCTTCAATATTTTCCAGTACACGTTGAACCCGCGGCTCCATATTATCAAGCTGATCAACATAAACCCGATAAACACGCTCAAGGTTATCGTCTATCACTCTATAACCGACGGCTTGTAGCTCAGAGCGTGGTAATAAATTTATTGGATTTATCCAACCATCTCGTACAAACGCAATACCATCGTACTGGCTTTCTAAAACATAACGACCAGCCAATAAGTATTGCTCTTGAACATCGCCCGACTCATTGCGAACTGCGCGTTTGGTCATTTGGCTAAAATCTTGATCCATCAACCTAAATGTTGTTTGCAATCCATTTAGCTCAGTAATTTTTTCATCTGAGGCATCTTTTGCTCTTGTTGTCGTCTCGAGTATTTGATGAGTAGCAATAATAACAAAAGCTAAAATACCCAGTGCAACCATAACTTCGAGTAATGTAAACCCGCGCTGCTTCACTTACTTTTTGCCTTTATTGAGATACGTTGATAACTCATATGCCGAATGCTCATACTTTTCATCCGTAAAAACATTGATTGTTAGCTTAACAAAGCTCTTATCAGCGGTAGCGGTTACTTCTTGTTGCCAAAACCATTCAACGCCGCCCATTACTTCGCTGCCTTTAAGGTTATTTTTACCTTGCCATTGCTCACCTTTTGTACGTTGTTCAATAATAACGTTTTCGGCGACCCACGATGCGTAGGTTTGTTCTTCAATAGTGGTTAAGTGATGTATATGCTCGCTTGTTGCTTGCATTGCCGCTATGCCCGCCATGGCGCAAATACTTAATGCGACAAGCACTTCTAATAAGGTAAACCCTTTAGTATGCTTCATTATTCTGGTTCTCGGCGAAAGTTAATGGGTGCTGTAAATTCACCTTCAATGTAATACACAGGCTCACTTTGATCTTTTAACTCTAATATAAGCTGAAACGCACTTACTTCACCTGATGACAAAATAAGTACTTGTGGGATTTTCAGCTTTTTGAGCTCAAGTAAACTGTCTTCATCGCCACCACTCATAAGCTCGCGCCAGTTAGATTGCTCTAAGAGATTATCTTGCGCCCACGCTAAATCTTCTAAATTAAGAGTAAGCTTTAATCTTTCATCTAACTCGATAGGTTTAAAAAGATCTTCACGGTCAAAGGTAATCCACTTTTCACCATCGAAAACTAAATATTCTAGCGTGTTGTCTTCAACTAACAATCCCAATTCAACTTGGTTTAAAATAGCAAATTCAGATGCCATATTAATGGTGGTATGCAGCCTGAGTGCTTGAGTATCTAATTCTTCCTCCGCACCGCCTTCTAAGCTGTATACCACCATTTTGGTGGCAAAAGCGATGATCACTAGTACCACTAAAATTTCTATTAAACTAAAGCCGCTGCTTTTTGTATGACACTGCTTAAGGCTTGCTTTCATAGCAAGCCTCTAGCAATAACATGTTCATACAAAACGATGTACTTGAGCATTATTGTTTTTCTTCGTCCCAGTTACCGATATCGTCATCAGTACCTACTTCTCCATCTGGGCCCATAGAAAAAATATCAAACTTGCCAATTTCACCTGGGCTAATTAGTTGATATAGATTGCCCCATGGATCCTCTGGTAGTTCATTAATAAAACCACCGTCAGGGAAACGCTTTGGAACCGGTTCAATACTTGTTTGAGTTACTAGCGCTTCAAGACCTTGCTCTGTGCTTGGGTAGCTCTTATTTTTAAGCTTGTATAAGCTCATTGCATCTTCTAATTGCTGAATATCTAGATGCGCTTTATCGATAGCGGCCTCTTCTTGCTGGCCCATAATGTTAGGTGCAACAATTGACATAATCATTCCGATGATAACCAGTACCACCATTACTTCTAGTAAAGAAAAACCTGATTGTTTATTCACGTAATTACCTCATTATTCTAAAAACACTAAGTAAAAATGGTTTAGGTAAAACCATTAATATATTTAAAAATTATTTTAACTTAAAGTCCAACAGCTTTATTCATAGCCATTATTGGCTGTAATATTGCCATTACTATAAATAATACAATAACCGCCATTGAAGCGATCATCGCAGGCTCTAGTAGTTTAAGCGATACATTAACCATGCTCTCAAATTCGCGATCTTGGTTATTTGCAGCACGCTCTAACATTTGCTCTAGTTCACCTGATTTTTCACCACTTGCTATCATATGCAGCATCATTGGTGGAAACAACTTAGTTTGCTGAAGTGCAGCTCTTAAGCTTGCACCCTCACTCACTCTATCGGATGCATCAGCAACCGCTTTTTTAATCTTTTCGTTAATGAGTACGCCACCCGATATACGCATTCCCTCAAGCAGTGGCACTGAACTTGATGATAAAATACTTAAAGTACGCGCAAAACGTGCGGTGTTAATACCACGAGCCACTTTACCTATGCCTGGCATATGTAGCACTCGGTCATCCCACCAAAAACGTATTTTTGGCTGTTTAAGTGCATGCTTAATACCAATAGCGATTGCTGTGATGGCTATTAAACTAATAAACCAGTAATTTTGCACAAAATGGCTACCCGCCATAACCCATTCGGTTGTCCAAGGGAGTACTTGTTTCGTTTTTTCAAACGTTTTTAATATTTTTGGTACCACCGTACCCAGTAATACCGACACAATACCAATTGCAAATACCACTAAAATAATAGGGTAAACCATAGCCTGAGTTATTTGGCTACGCATATGTTGGCGCTGCTCGGTATAGTCGGCTAAACGATTAAGTACTTGATCAAGGTGGCCCGACTTTTCGCCTGCGGCTACCATTGCACGATATAAGTCGTCAAAAACATGAGGAAACTCACTAAGACCATCGGCAAGGGTGTAACCTTCAACTACTTTTGAACGTACCGACATAAGCATACGCTTTAAACGCGGCTTTTCACATTGTTCAGCAACAGCCATAACTGCGCCTTCAACAGGGAGTGCCGATTGTATCAATGTTGCTAATTGGCGGGTTATAAGCGCTAAGTCTGAGGTTGAAATTGTTGGTTTAAAAAAGCCACCGAATAAAGGGGCTTTTTCACCTTTGACTTGTTTGTCACTTTGCGCCGCAGGAACAACTTCAAGCGGCGTTAGTTTTTGGTCACGCAAAGTTTGGCGGATTTGTTTAGCTGTATCAGCTTCTAAAATGCCTTTTTTTTCTTTACCTCGGCCATCTAAGGCACGGTATTCAAACGCCGCCATAGTTAGCCTTCCTCACGGGTAACACGCAATACTTCTTCAAGTGTTGTTTTACCTGCAAGTACACGGCTACACCCATCTTGGCGAATACTTGGGCTGCGCTTACGAATGTATTTTTCTACGCTTTGCTCGCCTTTACCGTTGTGAATCATTTCACGTATTGTTTCATCAACTACAAGTAACTCGTGAATACCGGTACGACCACGATAGCCATTAAAATTACACTCCTCACACCCTACTGCTCGGTAGATTGTAGGTTGGCTTTCAAAAGGAGTGCCTAACAGCTGGCATTCATGCTCATCAGCCGTGTGACCTTCTTTACAGGTATTACACAATGTACGTACTAGCCGTTGCGACAACACACCGAGTAATGAAGATGAAAGTAAAAATGGCTCAACACCCATATCTTCCATACGTGTAATTGCACCCGATGCAGTATTAGTATGCAAAGTAGACATAACAAGGTGACCGGTAAGTGACGCTTGAACACCAATTTGCGCAGTTTCAAGGTCGCGTATTTCACCTACCATTACTACATCAGGATCTTGTCGTAATATTGCACGTAAACCACGAGCAAATGTCATATCAACTTTTGCATTAACTTGAGTTTGCCCAATGCCTGGAATTTCGTACTCTATCGGATCTTCAACAGTAAGAATGTTACGATCGCGTGAGTTAATTTGACTCATACCAGCATATAGGGTGGTACTTTTACCAGAACCTGTTGGTCCTGTTACTAAAATAATTCCGTGAGGTTTACTAATTAAATCTGAAAACAATGCACGATTTTCTGCAGTCATACCTAAGTCTTCAAGGTTTAAACGCGCGTTATTTTTATCAAGTAAACGCAGTACTACACGCTCACCAAAGCTCGACGGCATTGTTGATACACGCACATCAACTGCACGTCCGGCAATACGTAAACTAATACGGCCATCTTGTGGGATACGTTTTTCGGCTATATCAAGCTTAGCCATTACTTTAATACGAGATACAAGTAACGACGCAAGTTTCCGATTAGGCTTAAGGACTTCTTTAAGTACGCCATCGACCCTAAAGCGAATAACAAGCTCTTGCTCGAAGGTTTCGATATGAATATCAGAAGCCCCTTCTTTAATCGCTTCACTAAGCATGGCATTAATAAGCTTGATGATTGGCGCGTCATCGTCACCAGCTAGTAAATCTTCTGTTTGCGGAAGTTCATCAGCAAGTGAGAATAAATCAACCTCATTGCCAATATCTTCCATCATTTGTTGCGTTTCAGAGCTATCACGTTGGTATGACGCTTCAAGCAATAGCTCAAACTTATCATCAGCCAATTGCTCAAGTGTAAAACCATGGCCTGCGATACGACGTACTTCTAATAGTACTTCCACGTCTAGCTCACCACGGTAGTAAACTATACGGTGATCTTTATTTTTGCCAAGTAACACACCTGCACGTTTTGCATAGGAAAACGGCAAACGCTTTGCTGGTAACTCAACTAACACATCACTCGTTAATAGCTCATCCTGATTATGCGTTTGAGGATGAACCACATCTTGGTTTATCTCTTGAATCGCATTAGTCATCTTTACGCTCTTGTGCATTTTGTTTACGTAGAGACTCTTCATACGTAGGTGGAAGTACTAATTCGTCATTCCACTCAGGTAAAATAGGCGTATCAGTCATTGGCATTAACTCAATACCGTCTTCTTTTTGTTTAAACTGCTCACCACGAATAAAGTTATATTTATTAAAGCTTAACTTATTCATGCTCACACCATCACGAATAATGGTTGGTCGAATAAACACAATAAGATTACGCTTACGGCGTGTTGTGTTTGTTGATCTAAACAAATGACCTAAAATAGGAATATCGCCTAATAACGGCACCTTAGAAACACTTTCTTGTACGTCTTCGTCAATTAAGCCACCCAGTACAACCATACCGCCATCATCGGCCATAACCGTTGTTTTGATTGCACGTTTATTAACTGAAATATCAACAGCAGTTGCACCACTTACACTTGATACTTCTTGCTCAATTGTAAGCTGTACTGCAGAGCCATCGTTAATCTGTGGCGTAACTATCAGTTTAATACCGACTTCTTGACGCTCAACCGTTTGAAATGGGTTAGCATTATTACTGCCCGTTTGTGAGCCTGTAATAATAGGCACTTCTTGACCAACTAAAATTGAGGCTTCTTCGTTATCCATTGTAGTAATAGAAGGTGTAGCCAAAATATTTGAATTTGTATCAGTGGCAACAGCCTGAATAATTGCGCCCCAGTCATTTTTAACAACACCCAGCGCTAAACCATTAATACCACTAAGCAAGGAGGCTAATGGGCCATAGTCACCTTCTGTTGTTTCTGTAAATGGCGTCACTGTACCTGATTCAGTTCCTATTATATTTTTAGTTACGGTTGTATCTTGTGCTTGCTCTGCAGCAACAGCTAATGAACCAACAGGAACCGTAGTGCCATTGTTAAATTGCAACATGCCGCCCTGCTCAGAAATCCACTGCAGGCCTAAGTTAACCCCGTCACCTTCCATTACCTCGATAATAATGGCTTCTACAAGTACTTGTGCACGGCGAATATCAAGACGTTCAATTACCGACTCAAGCGAGCGCATTGTATCTGGCTGTGCGGTGATAATTAGTGAATTTGAATCTGGGTGAGCTTCTATACTGCTTTCGTTGTTACTTCTGCTACGAGTCTTAGTGGTACCGCCTTGTGCATCTTCAACAAGTGACTTACTTACGCCTTGCAGTACTTTTACTAAATCTTCAGCTTTAGCATAATTTAGGTAAAACACCTTGGTATTACCTTGGCTTTCTAATTCGCCATCTAAGCGCTTAATAAGCTCTATGGCACGTGTACGTGCTTGGCCTTCACCACTTACAATAACGCTATTAGTTCGGCCATCAGCGACTACTTTTGGAATTAAAAACTCAGGTACGCTGCCTTTGCCGCTGTCTTTATAAATATTGTCTACCACAGAGACAACATCATCTGCTGTTGCATATTTAAGCTTAACAATGTCTACACGCTTATCACCCGCCTGATCAACAGAGCGAATAATCTCAACTAAGCGATTAACCGATGCAGCATGCCCCGTTAACATCATTACGTTAGCCGCGTTAAAGTTAGCAACATGGCCGCCATCTTTTTGATCGCTAAATTGACGAACTAAAGGGCCTAGTTCTTGTACGCTCACATTTTTGACACGTACAACACGTGTAATCATCATATCGCCGCTAGCTTCGTTACCTTCGGTAATAAGTGGCACATTTGATTTTTTGGCGTCTGAACTTTTTTCTACCTTAAGAATGCCATTGTCCATTTCAACAGCTGAGTAGCCATAAACTTCCAATACATTTAAGAAGAACTGGTAATAAAGCGCTTCGTCCATTAACTCATAACTGCGAACATTTACTTTGCCGCGCACGTTAGGGTCAATAATTACTGTTTTATTGAGATTTTTACCAACAATATTAATAAACTCGTTGATATCAGTGCCTTTAAAGTTAGCAGCATATTCAACAGCAGAAACAGACAAAGAAATACTTGCCGCCAAAAAAAGTGCCGCGTACTTAGCTAACCCTTTTTTAATTTTTTTGAGGTGTAGCACCTGAACCATTATATTAAAACTCCAAAGCTAAATTATTGCAGACTAAATTGCACATCAATTTGTTCACCATCACGTTCTATAGTGATATTGGCATCTGTACTATTACGCAGCTCGTTAATAGCTGACATAGCCTGTTTTAAATCTGTTAATTGATAGCCATTTATAGAAATAGCCAAATCGTTATTTTTTAATCCCATTTGCTTAAACAGTTCAGGTTCTTTACCTGGACTTAAGCGATATCCAATTAGTTCACCATCATTCATAGCCTGTGAAACACGTATATAGTCAAATAACTTGCCCGGTTCTTCGAGTAACTCTTCACGTGTTTCTATAATTGCTTCTTTAACGTCTGGGTCTGCGGTGGCGTCTATTTGTAATTCACTTGGCTCTAATTTTTGCGGACCCATTTCGGCATCGTCACGCGCAGCGAGTACAGGCATAGATACTTTTTTACTAAAATCGAGCCCATCAAGCATTAATGTTTCAAAACCTCCATTAATACCTAAAATAACACGATCAGGCAGTATCTGCGCTACTTCAGCGCGCGTGCCAAGTACAACTTCTTCAACAAGGTAGCTTACTTGCTTACCTTGTGATTCAATAATTGCTATGCCTGCTTGGTCATCATTATTAACAGCTACAATACCGGTTAAATTAATACTTAGGCGTGTTTCTGGCGCATTATTTATAACCTGCGATTGTTTTGCAGTATTATTGTTATTTGTTACAGTTTTTTTACCAAATAAAAATTGCTCAATAATATGCTGCGCTGAGTTATTGCTCGCACCAGATGGCTGATTAGCATAATGAGTAGGAGTAAGTAGAGTTACTGGTGGTTTCGGCCATAAAAGCCAGACAAGCTTTGATAATAAAAATGCAAGATAAACAACAACTAACAGTGTCACTAATGCACTTAATTTAGCATGCGGTAACCGCGTTAAAAATTGTTTTAGTTGTTGGATTTGCTGTTCCATAAATAGTGTTCTTATTTTAATTTACTGCGTTAGCGCGTACCCATAGTACCCTTTCATTTTTCTTTCAACAAGCACACTAATATTAAACTTTGTAAACAGATTAAATTAACTTTACATAGTAGTACAAAAAGTAAACGGCTGTTGTAATACCTTCATCCTACGATGATTTCATGATAAATTTTAAGCTATAAAAACGTGGGGGAATGCCTTATGAGTAAAAAAAGTAATGCTAATACCAACTCAGACCATGCAGATGAGTTAAAAGTTCGATTAGATAAATGGTTATGGGCTGCACGATTTTATAAAACTCGTGCTGTTGCACGTGAAATGGTGCAAGGCGGCAAAGTACATTATAATGGCCAACGTACAAAAGCGAGCAAAATAGTAGATGTTGGTGCAAAAGTAAAACTTGCTCAGGGTGTAGATGAAAAACTGATAACTATACTCACAGTGCTTGAAAAACGTCAAAGCGCCCCCATTGCACAGACCATGTATCAAGAATCTGATGCAAGTATTGCTAAACGCGAAGAAAACAGCATCGCACGCAAAAATAACAGTTTTTTTGCTCCTCATCCGGATAAAAAACCAGATAAAAAGCAAAGACGCGAACTTTTAAAAATGAAATCAAGTTAGGTATAGCCACTCATGCAACAAGATTTACTTCACCGTTATTTATTCAACGAACTAGATGTTCGTGGCGAACTCGTACAAATCGAGAATGCTTATAATGAAATGATTGCCGACCACAATTACCCAGACCCTGTTAAAGCATTACTAGGTGAGCTACTTGTTGCAACCTGTTTACTAACCGCAACTTTAAAGTTTGAAGGTGAAATTGCAGTACAGCTTCAAGGTGATGGCCCTGTTAAATATGCTGTTATAAATGGTGATGACAAACAAAACATGCGTGGTATTGCACGCCTGCAAAGCGAAATTACGGGTACAACTGTAAAAGAGCTTATTGGCCAAGGCTATATGGTGATCACTATTACACCAAGTAAGGGTGAACGTTACCAAGGTATAGTGCCCTTAGAGCACGATACTCTGAGTGAATGTATAGAAAGTTACTTTGAGCAATCAGAGCAATTAAAGACACGTCTTTGGTTTGCAACCGACACAACTGAAGGTAGCGCAAAAGCATGTGGTCTATTTTTACAAGTACTCCCAGTTGATAAACAAAAATCAATTGAAGACTTTGCGCACTTAGAAGCATTAAGTAACACCATTAAAGATGAAGAGTTGTTACATCTTGATGCAAATACAGTCCTTACACGTCTTTACCACGAAGATAACCCTCGTGTATTTGAGCCTCAAGCGATTAAATTCAAATGCGGTTGTAGTCGTGATAAAACAATTACTGCACTTGTTAATATTGGACAAGAAGAACTACTTAAAGACGTAACCGAAAAAGGGTCTGTTAATATTAACTGTCATTACTGTTTAAAAGAGTATGTTTTTAACGAACAAGATATAAAAAGCATTTTCAACTAAATATTCAGCTTCATCTATATATAGTAATTAAAGCCGCATAATATGCGGTTTTATATTATAAAAAGATGATACCGGTGTCATCTTTTCTGCTAATTTCATGACACCGGTATCATTGAAATTATTCATGTTTTTTCTTAAATATATGTGTTTTTAGAGGCTTTACGGGCTCGAATATCTTAAAACCTTCTGTTACTATAATTTCAGTTTAAGGGCACTGATAACCCCAGAGCTATCCGTTCAAACTCTCACACATAGTTAGGTATAAACATGACTACAGGCGCTACACGTTTTGTCGATTTAACCGCAGCTGAACTTGTCGAGCATGCGATCCGCCGTGGCGAAGGTACTTTAGCCGCAAATGGTGCTTTTGTTGCAATTACAGGAAAACGAACTGGTCGTTCACCAAAAGATCGTTTTATTGTACAAGAAGCTACAACTCAAGATGACATTCAATGGGGCAATGTTAACCGCCCATTTGATGCAGACAAATTTGACGCTTTATGGGCTCGCGTAGAAGCACATGTTCAAAGTAATGACCACTTCACCTCTCACCTAGAAGTTGGCGCAGACCCTGAGCATTATCTACCTGTAGTCGTAACTACAGAAACCGCGTGGCACCATATTTTTGCCAAAAACATGTTTATCGAACCGCAAAACTATAACGCTTCAAACTTACCGCAATGGCAAGTAATGAACGTTCCTTCGTTTGTATGTGAGCCAGAACGTGATGGCACAAATAGCGATGGCACCGTCATTATTAACTTTGCACAGCGTAAAGTATTACTAGCTGGTATGCGTTACGCCGGTGAAATGAAGAAATCGATGTTTTCTGTGCAAAACTTCCTACTACCAGCAAAAGGTGTATTACCAATGCACTGCTCTGCTAACGTTGGTGAAGCAGGCGATACAGCATTGTTCTTCGGTTTATCTGGTACAGGTAAAACAACGCTTTCAGCAGATCCAACTCGCTTTTTAATTGGTGATGACGAACACGGTTGGGCACCTGGCAGCGTGTTTAATATTGAAGGCGGTTGTTATGCTAAGTGTATCGACCTGTCACAAAAGAATGAGCCTGTAATTTGGAATGCTATTCGCTTTGGCACTATTTTAGAAAATGTAGTGCTAGATGAAAAAGGCATTCCAGATTTTAACGATACTAGCCTTACTCAAAATAGCCGTGCAGCATATCCACTTGAACACGTTGAAAAACGTAAAGTAGAAAACCGCGCAGGCGAACCAAAAGCTGTTGTATTTTTAACTTGTGATGTAAGCGGTGTATTACCACCAGTTTCTATACTTAGCGAAGAAGCTGCTGCTTTTCACTTTTTAAGTGGATACACAGCAAAAGTTGGCTCTACTGAAATTGGCTCTACTAGCGATATTGAATCAACATTTTCGACATGTTTTGGCGCACCATTCTTCCCACGCCCTGCTGGTGTTTACGCTGAGCTTCTTATGAAGCGTGTACGCGAGTTTGGCGCTAAAGTGTACCTTGTGAATACAGGTTGGACTGGCGGCCCTTACGGCACAGGTAAACGTTTTGATATTCCAACTACTCGTGCAGTAATTGATGCAATCGTATCTGGTAAATTAGCGGGTGTTGAAACTCAGCACATTGATGTTTTAAACCTAGATGTACCAGTAGCCGTTCCTGGTGTAGATACTAACTTACTTAACCCAATCAATACTTGGGAAGACAAAGCTAAGTACAATGAATATGCAGCAAAACTAGCCGCTGACTTCACTGAAAACTTTGCTAAGTACGACGTATCAGACGATATAAAAAATGCAGGACCTAAAGCTTAAGTAAACTTTAAGATTGTATTTTAACGCCAGTCTAGAGCTGGCGTTTTTACTTCTTAAATAATTAATTTAATAAGTGCGACAAAATGCCGCACGAATCATATCAAAAACCATATAATATACTCCATAATCAAACACTTCTTAATGCCCAATAAATCTGCATTACCCGTTACGGCTACTCAATTGATGACACCAAAGCTTTCATGGCGAAAAACCTCAAGACGATTACATTTGTACTTAGGCCTCTCGGTAGGCGTATTACTCACTATTATTAGCCTTTCTGGCTCCGTGTTAGTTTATTACCCACAAATAGACTCACTGTTAAATCCAATTAATGACACTACTACTAATACAAAAATACCTGATTGGGATAAAGCATACAGTAAGTTAAGGAAAAATTTCCCTTCAAAGCTCGGACCATGGCGATTAGAAAATACAGGTGTGAATTCAATTGTACCCGCACGCTACTATAACCCTATAGAAACAAAAGAGCATGGCTTTGCGCCTTTAATGGTTTGGCTATCTAGTGATAACGATGAAGTAATACGCAAAGACTACTGGGGGGAATACCTAGTAACTTGGATATACAACTTACATTTTTCATTACTAACAGGAGCAACAGGCACTCTAGTTGTTGGTTATATAGGCATAGCCACATTACTTCTTATTATCTCTGGATTCTTTGCTTGGTTTCCAAAACCTGGGCAATGGATAAAATCGTTAAAATTTAAACGTCGCAGTTCTAAAATAGGTCTACTTTATGACTGGCATAAACTTATTGGTTTGGCTTTGTGCATACCATTATTAGTTTTAACTGCTACAGGCGTTATGCTCGCTATTCCAAAACAAACGGACCCTGTATTAATCGCTCTAGTTAGCAATATAAACTCTCCCTCAAAAACACAAATGCAAGCTAACAAACAATCCAATATTCCTTTATCAAAAGCGATCTTAATAGCTCAAAAAGCATTACCAAGTGCGCGTTTAGCTTGGATTGAAACACCCTCAAACTTAAATGCGATTTACAGATTCAGGTTTCAAACTGACAATGACCCTTCTTATCGCTTCCCGCATAGCTATATCGAAGTTAATGCGTCTACAGGGGAACTAGAGAGCCTGTTTAATATAGATAAGCAAAGCACGGCTAGTAAAATTAAAAACTGGTTACACCCTCTACATGACGGCAGCATTGGCGGTAACATTTTAAAAGTAATTTGGGTGTTGAGTGGCTTAGGATCTACTACATTGTTTTTTATTGGACTATATAGATGGTTAGTTAGAACCAATATAAAATAAACTTTACGCCAATCTACCTAGTTAAATGATCTATTTGAGGAAAAATCCTTTATTTCGTTGTTCTCGTCATTGACTTCTAAATTGCTCAACCTTCAGTCTCCATGCAATCGCATATCAGAAATTATTAACGCAATTAGCGTCAAGTTCAATCCACCAAATTGATTAGGTATTATTGCCGATTAGTATAATTATCAGGTATGTGTATTTATTCTGCACGCGCTATAACGCCAGTTATTTAGAGATGTAATGCGGTAAATAACATTGATGAGCTTAGCACCAGGTAATACTCGTTATTCATTGTTTAATAATATATTTAGATGATGCTATATACTTATAGGAACGTCTAATAAGGGTACTGAATAGTTAGGGCAAGGTTTTATTCAATGTGAAGCAGCTGCATTTATGGAAACATCTACAGGGCTAGATAGTCAGAGTGAAATTACGATCGTATGATTTTAGTGTCAGGAGTCGCTTCGCTCGCCCGGCCTACGCGATAGATGTTGATGTGAGTGTTAACTGCGCGCATTTTACTTTTCTGCAGACGTAAAAAAGCCCGACTCTTTCGAATCGGGC
>NZ_JBBMQZ010000039.1:0-25382 GCF_038900275.1 Pseudoalteromonas sp. AS71
GGTTTAGCGCCAAATGAATCTGAGATTAGATACAAGGATTCTAAAACTGTGGCCAAATTTTATTGACCACTACATGGGAAACTGATTTCGTTAATGATCCACTGCAAGCATTTCTGGGCGAGGTTAATAAAAAAATAGAGTCTCTTGTTGAGGGAGATAAAGAGAAAAGCAAAGCATGGGTTAATGCAAAGAGTGCAGGTGCACAAATTTTAAAAAAAGGTTTACCCGTGTTAGTAAAGCTTGCTACTGCTGGAATAATTGACGCTGAAAAAATAATTGAAGCTGAAGCAGCCAAATTCACGGAGGGATTATCTAAAGATTTTTTGGATGATTATACAAAGAGTAAAGAGGCTATTACTTCTTTTAAAGAGAATGTATCAAAAGCTTTAAAAAATGAAGATGGAGCTACAAGCCAATTATTTATTATTATTGATGAATTGGATCGGTGCAGACCTACTTATGCAATTGAGTTACTAGAGAGAATAAAACATCTTTTAGATATTGAAGGTCTTGTATTTGTAATTGCAATGGACAAACTTCAATTGTCTCATAGCGTTAAAGGGGTCTATGGTGCAGGGTTTGAAGCAATGGGTTATCTTAGGCGGTTTATTGATATTGAGTATATTTTGCCTGAGAGTGATTTAGACGCATTTATTGGACAGCTTTATAAAATATTTGAGTTTGATATTTTCTTTCAAAGAAGAACTCAATACCAATCATTTAGATACGAAAAAGATCACTTAAAGAATACCTTTAAATTATTGGCGAAAGCTAAAAAACTGTCTTTAAGGGAAGTAGAGCAGTTATTTGCGAAAGTAAATTTAGTAGTTAAATCTACAGCGGAAGATGTATATCTTTACCCTGACTTGTTAGCATTCTTGATTGTTGCTAAAGAGTACTATTACGAAAGTTATAGTGGGTATATTAATGGAGGAGATACACCAGAAAAGCTGATTCAAGTTCTTCATTCAATAACCCCTAGTTTGAAATCAATAGATTCTAGAGCGTGCGCAGTAATTGAAAGTTCTTTAATTGGTGCAAAAAACGACAGATACCACGGTAATATTGGAGACGCACTAAAGCACCATGAGGATATGATTTCTGATGAAAGTGCTAGTACAGAAGAACAAGGCTATTCGAATGATGTAATACAATTAACAAAAAGTTTTGAAGGGTTTCGTAATTCAATTAATTTAGAGAGCTTAAAGCAGAGGATAGAAATGCTAGAAAGCTTCAAATTTAATAGTTAAAATAAATTACTACTGTAGTTAAGCTATCACTTATCTTGCTGACAACTGATAGCTAACCACTCAAAACTGGGCTTACTCTTCTATCGCACTCACAATAAAATACGGATTTAAGTATTCATCTTTGGTGTTATAAATAAGCGGGCTGCCATCAAGCTTAGTGACTTTAGCGCCAGCTATTTCGGCGATTGCATGGCCTGCGCCCGTATCCCATTCGCAAGTTGGACCTAAGCGCGGGTAAATATCGGCGCTGCCCTCAGCGACTAAACACAGCTTTAGTGAGCTGCCTTTAGACACCATTTCAACCTCGTCAAAGCGTTTCACAAACTCGGCTAAATCGGGTGTTGGGTGCGAGCGGCTGCCTACAACGCGAATTAACCCTTTGTTAGGTTTGGTGGTAACTTTAAGCTCGATTCGCTCATCGCCTTTATCTTTAAATGCGCCAATGGCTTCGGCGGCTAAGTACGATACGCCAAGGGCGGGTGCATCTACTACGGCTAAAATAGGAATGCCGTTTTTAATTAGAGCGATGTTTACGGTAAATTCACCGTTCTTTTTAATAAATTCTTTAGTGCCGTCGATTGGATCTACTAACCAGTAGCTTTTCCATGTTTGGCGTACATCCCAGCTTATGTCGGCGTTTTCTTCACTGAGTATTGGAATGTCGGGTGTGAGCTGTTGAAGCCCTGCCACAATCAGTTTGTGAGCTGCTAAATCGGCGTCGGTTACGGGGCTTTCATCGGCTTTGTACTCAACGTTAAAATCCTTTTCGTAAATTCCCATTATCGCTTGGCCTGCTTTACGGGCAAGGATGAGGGTTTCTTCTAGCAGTTCGGTTTGATTCATGGGGTTAACCTATATTATGTGCTTTTGTTTTAGATACGTTATCAGTTGTGTAACCGATTGGTCTAGGGTGTTTTTACTTGTATCTAAAATTATTTCTGGATTGTTTGGCACTTCGTAGCTTGAATCGATACCAGTGAAGTGTTTTATCTCCCCTGCGCGGGCTTTTTTGTATAAGCCTTTTGGATCGCGGCTTTCGCATACATCCAGTGGGGTATCGATAAAGACTTCAATAAATTCGCCTTCGTCTACTAGGCTGCGCACCATGTCGCGTTCTGCTCTAAAAGGCGATATAAACGCAGTAAGCACTAACAAGCCAGCGTCGGTCATTAGTTTTGCGGTTTCGCCTACGCGGCGTATGTTTTCAATGCGGTCTTCGTCGCTAAAGCCTAGGTCTTTACATAAACCGTGGCGTACGTTGTCGCCATCAAGCAGGTAAGTGTGCGTACCTTGTTGGTTAAGCGCCGCTTCTAGTGCGTTTGCTACAGTACTTTTGCCAGAGCCTGAAAAGCCGGTAAACCATAAAATAGCGGGCTTATGTTTTTTTTGCTCACTACGCTGTGCTTTTGTAGTTGCGTAGTGATGCCAAACTATATTTTCATCCATAGTGAGAGTCTCTTATGCTGTGAGCGCTAGTATTAAAATGGAAATACCAACGGGATCAAGGTTAATACCGTGATTGAATAAATAATAGAAAGGGGTAAGCCCATTACTATGTAATCTTTTAAGCGATAGTTACCCGCGCTATAAACCATTAGATTAGTTTGATACCCAAATGGCGATATAAAGCTGGCTGATGCGCCAAAGGCAACCGCCATAATAAACGGTAGCGGGTCTACATTAAAACCAACCGCGAGCGAGTAAGCAACAGGGAACGACAATGCAGCTGCTGCGTTATTAGTTATAAGCTCGGTAAATAATACGGTCATTAAAAATATGGCAATAAATGCGCCGTACGGGCCAAAGTCGCCAAGTACCATAAATAGGGCGCTGGATATTTGCCCGGCAAGTCCGGTGCCTATCATTAACTTGGCAAGGCCAATGGCGCTACCTACTACCACTAATAACTCGAGTGGAAAACGGCGTTTTACTTCGTTAAGTTTTATGGTGCCGCTTAGCATTAAGCCAATCAGTAATACTAATAAGCCTTTAACCAGCGGCACTATACCAATAATGCTTAAACCCAGTACTGCGGCAAAGCACAGTAGCACAATATTTGATTGCTTAGGTGCAAGGTGGGCTTGTAAGTCAAACCCTGAAATATACACAAATTCGCGCTTTAAATTAGGCAAGGTGTAAAAGTTTTTGCCAGGGGCGAGTATTAGTGAGTCGCCAGCTTGTAATTGCACTTGCCCAAGGCCGCCTTGTAAGCGGTCGTGCCCACGGCGAATGGCAATAACGGCTGCATGAAACTGCTCTCTAAAGCGGGCTTCTTTTACGGTTTTGCCAATAAATTTTGAAGACTGACTTACAACTACTTCTACTAAGTGTTCTATGTCTTTTTGATGATTCTCGTGTACTACTTTTAAGCCGTCGAAACGGGTAAGTAATGGCACCGATTTTATGTCACCTACAAAAAGTAGCACGTCATCTTTTTGAATGATTTGCTGCGGGGTGACTGCGCAAATGCGGCTGCCATCGCGAATGATTTCAGCAAGGAATAAGTCTTTTAAATCACGCAGGCCGTTTTCTTCAACGGTTTGACCTATTAATTTTGAGTTTGCTTGTACTTTGCCTTCTAGGTAAAAAGGCACGACTTCTTGGTCGCTTTTACCGTTGTCGGGTAAGTATTTAAGCATTACTAAAATGGTAATTAGGCCTACGCTTAGCGCGCCTAAACCCACTAAGGTAAAGTCAAAAAAGCCTAGCGGTTCCATGCCCGCATCAACTGCAAAGCCATTGACGATTAAGTTGGTTGATGTACCAATAAGCGTAATGGTGCCGCCTAAAATAGCGGTATACGACAGCGGTAATAATAGCTTTGAAGGGGAGTGATTAGGGTTGTCTTTTATCGCGGTAATAAGCGATGCAACAACGGCGGTATTGTTAGTAAACGACGATAAAAAGGCGGTTGATAACCCCAATTTTGTTACCGATTTTACTAAACTACCTTTAGATAGCGATTGCGCTAACTTTTGAATTAGGGTGGTTTTTTCTATTGCGGTCGACACTAACACCAATAGTACTAAGGTGATAAGCGACGGGTTAGCATAATTAACCAACATGCTTTCAAGATCGATTAGCCCTGCTAAGTAGCTGGTGCCAATGGCGCTTACAAATAACCATGCTGGATTAATACGGGTGCCAAAAAGGCACCCGACTAAGGTAAGCATAATGCCTGTTAAAACGAGCTGTTCTACCATGCTTTTAAATTCCTAACAGGCTAAAGTCAACTTATAACTTAGAAATATCAATCGCTTGCCAATGCGGAAAGTGCTTGCGTACTAAGGTGTTAAATTCAACTTCAAATTCGCTAAAGTTACTTTGCTGTGCTTGGCTTTGCAGTACTTGTTCAATCATGCCCGCAGCAACCGTTAGGTTTGATAAGCGATCGATTAGGATAAACGAGCCTGTTTCGTGATTGCTGTGGTACTCGTCTGCCAAAATAGTTTCGGTTAGTTCAAGTGTCACAATCGCAATTTCGTTTAACTGTAGTGAATCGGCAGTGCCGTGTTCAAGCGTGTTTACATCAATCGTGTAATCAATTTTTGTAACAATAGCTGAGGTGTTTTTGCTGCCTAGTTTTAGGTTATAGCTTTTACCTAATACTAATGGCGACTCATGCATCCACACAATTTTAGCTTGCAGCTGGTTAGTAACAACGGCCGTTGAATTTGCAGGTACTATTACATCCCCTCGGCTAATATCAATTTCGTTATTTAGGGTAACGGTAATTGCTTGGTCTGCTTCGGCGCTATCTAGGTTGCCATCAAAGGTAACAATTTCTTTAATGCTTGATGTTTTACCCGACGGTAATACTTTTATTGCATCACCTACGTGTATCTTGCCTGATGTAAGTGTGCCCTGAAAACCACGGAAGTTTAAATTAGGACGCACTACATATTGCACCGGTAGGCGCGCTTCAAAGCCTGTATCTGTTTCGGCTGCTGGCGAATCTTCTAGTAATTCAAGTAGCGGCTTGTCGGTGTAATACGGTGTATGAGCAGAGCGAGTTACTACGTTGTCGCCTTTAAGCGCCGACATAGGCACAAACTTAATGTTTGATACGTTAAGTTGCTCAGCAAATTTAAGGTAATCGGCCTTAATTTTTTCATACACGGTTTCGTCAAAATCAACGATATCCATTTTATTAACGGCAACAACAAACTGCTTAATGCCAAGCGAGTCACAAATAAAGCTGTGGCGCTTCGTTTGTACTTGTACGCCGTAACGCGCATCAACCAAAATAATGGCGACATCGCTTGTTGATGCACCCGTTACCATGTTGCGCGTGTATTGCTCGTGCCCAGGTGTGTCGGCAATAATAAATTTACGCTTAGCCGTTGAAAAGTAACGGTACGCTACGTCAATGGTAATGCCTTGCTCGCGCTCAGCTTGTAGGCCATCAACTAATAATGCAAGGTCAAGATCTTCACCTGCATTACCTACTTTTTCGTTATCTTTATGAAGGGCTGCTAGCTGATCTTCATAAATTTGGTGGCTGTCGTGCAGTAGGCGGCCAATCAGTGTTGATTTACCGTCATCTACGCTGCCACAAGTAAGCATGCGTAATAAGCTTTTATCTTGTTGACGTGTTAGGTAGGCGTCTATGCCTATTTCTTTTACTTCGTTAAATGTATCGTTATTTTGGCTAGACATTAAAAATACCCCTCACGTTTTTTCTTCTCCATTGAGCCGGCTGAATCATGGTCAATAACACGACCTTCACGTTCAGATGACGTAGATAGCAGCATTTCTTCGATGATTTCGGTTAAAGTACTGGCTGTTGATTCAACTGCACCGGTAAGTGGGTAGCAGCCTAATGTACGAAAACGTACAGATTTCATTTGCGGTACTTCACCTTCGTTAAGTGGCATACGCTCATCGTCAACCATTATTAGGGTGCCGTCGCGATCAACAACAGGGCGCTCTTTTGCGAGGTAAAGCGGTACCATGTCGATGTTTTCTTGGTAAATGTATTGCCAAATATCAAGCTCAGTCCAGTTAGACAACGGGAAAACACGAATGCTTTCGCCCGGATTAACTTGGCTGTTATAAGTATTCCAAAGCTCAGGACGTTGGTTTTTAGGGTCCCAACGGTGGTGTTTGTCGCGGAACGAGTAAACACGTTCTTTTGCGCGTGACTTTTCTTCGTCGCGGCGTGCGCCACCAAATGCAGCATCAAAACCATATTTGTTAAGTGCCTGCTTTAAGCCTTGGGTTTTCATTATATCGGTATGTTTACCCGAGCCATGCGTAAACGGGCCTACACCCATTTCAATGCCTTCTGGATTTTTGTGTACCAGTAGGTCAAAACCGTATTCTTTAGCTATACGGTCGCGAAACTCAATCATTTCACGAAACTTCCAATTGGTGTCTACGTGTAATAACGGGAACGGAATTTTTGCAGGGTAAAATGCTTTACGCGCTAAGTGCAAAAGTACCGACGAATCTTTACCAATAGAGTAAAGCATTACTGGGTTCTCAAACTCAGCGGCGACTTCGCGCATGATTTTGATACTTTCAGCTTCAAGTTGCTGAAGGTGAGTTAAAGCCATTGTTAGTCGTCCTACTAAAATGATTAAAAGTTACAAATTTAAAATTCGGTTATGTATTTGATACATCTGTTAGCGGCTGTGCAAAGCTGCTTGTTTGTTCGTTTTTCCCAAACCACGCTAGTTGCGAGTGCAGGGCGGCTACTTCACCAATAATGAGTAGCGCAGGCGATATAATGCTGTTGCGTTCAATTAAGTCGGCAAGTTCGCCTAATTGGCCTGTTACTACACGCTGATTTTTACGTGTACCGTTTTCGATAATGGCAACAGGTGTGTCGGCTTTACGGCCATGTTTTAAAAGCTCGCTTTGTATGTGCGGCGATTTAATTACGCCCATGTAAATAGCAAGCGTTTGATTTGCTTTTGCCAGTGATTGCCAATCAAGTTCTTGACCGTCTTTTTTACAGTGACCCGTTACAAATTGAATGGCTTGTGCATGGTCACGATGCGTTAGCGGAATACCCGCATACGCACTACAACCTGCAGCGGCTGTAATACCCGGTACAATTTGATAATTTACGTTGTTAGCAGCCAGTACTTGTACTTCTTCGCCACCACGGCCATAAATAAACGGATCGCCACCTTTAATGCGGCACACTTTTTTGCCTTGTTTAGCAAGGTCGACCAGCATTTGGTTGGTGTCGTCTTGAACAACACTATGATCGCCTAAACGTTTGCCTACACAAATAAGGTCAGCATCGCGGCGCACTAATTCCATAATTTCGTCAGAGACTAAAAAGTCGTATACAACCACATCTGCTTGTTGCATAAGTTGCAGTGCTTTAAGTGTTAAAAGCTCTGGATCGCCAGGGCCTGCACCTACTACATATACTTCGCCTTCAGGTTCTGCTTTAGCATCTAGCATTTGCTCTAGTTGCTGCTGTGCGGCTTGAGTGTCACCGGTTTGTACTTTACTCACGACAGATGAGTCGAACACGCCTTCCCAAAATTGGCGGCGGTCTGAAAAATGTTTAAAGCGTTTTTTTACTTTGTCTCTAAAGCCGCCTACAAGTGTTGCAAGTGGCCCAATATGATGCGGAATAAGGGTTTCGAGTTTTTCGCGTAAGCGACGTGCAAGTACCGGCGCTGTGCCCGCACTTGATATAGCAATCGTAATTGGGTCGCGGTCAACAATGGATGGGAATATAAACGTACACTTAGGTTGGTCATCAACCACATTCACAAATACATTTCGTGCGTTTGCCAGCTCAAATACATTGTTGTTTACGTCATCACGGTCAGTGGCTGCTATAACTAGCATTTTGCCATCAAGATGTGATTCCTCAAAATAAGCATCAATAAGCGTTACTTCATTATTATGTGCATGCTCTTTTAGCTCGTCGCAAAACCAAGGTGCTACTAAAGTAACGCTCGCTCTCGCTTTTAAAAACGCGCGACATTTGCGTAATGCGACCTCTCCACCGCCAACAACCAATACTGGTTTGTTGTCGAGTTTGGTAAAGATAGGTAAATACTGCACGTTAATAAGACCCCTAAACAAATTCAAATATAAGAAAACGCTTTATTCTGATAAGCAGAATATAGCGGCTATCAATAAGTAAAAAATAATTAAAACCAAGTTGATATAACCAAAAGTTATAATAGGTGGGCTTTTTAGGCCTAAGAGTTAGTTAACAAGGGATTGCGCCGAGTTACAAGTAAAATATACAGCTTATAGTGTTTGGTTATGAGCTATAGCGAGTTTGGTTTAATTTGTTAATATGGAAGCATATTCTATTTTGTACTTATACCAATTGCATTAAATTAGTGATCTATTATAGCGACAAGAAAATAGCTCAATAACAAGGCTAAAATTATGATACATAGTTGTTCTATATAAATAATTTTTAACGTAGTTAGTGAGTTATTTAATACGCTAAAATGATTATGTTTTTAATAAAATTGGTATTACATAAGTAACGGAGCTCTAATGACACAACACCAAAAAGATGCCGCATTAGCAGTCGCACTGATGGATTTAACAAGCTTAAACACTAGCGATACCACCAAAAGCATTCAAGCGCTTGTTGATAGTATAAACCCGATGCTGGGCACACCTGCCGCTGTATGTGTTTATAGCGACTTTGTTGATGATGCAAAAATAGCACTCGCAGCACGTGAGCTTAACCACGTAAAAGTTGCAACGGTCACTAACTTTCCAACGGGTGATGCGCCACTGAGTGATGTAATTAACGAAACACTTATTGCTATAGAGCGCGGCGCTGACGAAATTGATCTTGTTATTCCTTATAAAAAGTTAATAGCGGGCGATGTTCAAACAGTACTTAGCTATGTAAGCGAAAGTAAAAAAGTGTGTGGGTCGCGCGCCCAGCTAAAAGTAATAATAGAAAGCGGCGAGCTAAAAACCGAAGCGCTCATAACACAAGCCACGAAGCTTGCAATTGAAGGCGGTGCTGATTTTGTAAAAACCAGTACGGGTAAAGTAGCCATTAATGCGACCCTTGAATCAACAAAAATTATGCTAACAGCCATTAAGAACTCGGATAAACGTGTTGGCTTTAAAGCTGCCGGTGGTGTTAAAACAGTGGCTGATGCTAGTGATTATTTAACGCTTACGCGCGTAATAATGGGGGATGATTATTTACAAGCAAATACATTCAGATTTGGTGCTTCAAGCTTACTGAATGATGTTTATAAAAACTTAAAGAAATAATCAATATTCTAGGATTGTACGTTTATATAAGCGATTAAATTATTAGCAGTTTAAACAATAATGTAATTAATTAATTAGATTTTCCAATGTGGGTATCTTTTAGGCTTGTGTAAATGCTTTGCGTAAGTATAATAGGCATCCACTTTGCAGGGGCGTAGTTCCAATTGGTAGAACAGCGGTCTCCAAAACCGATGGTTGGGAGTTCGAATCTCTCCGCCCCTGCCAGTTTTACTTGTGGTTTGAGTAGTCTGAGATTAAAAACCGGTTTAAATTAAGTCTGTTTTTAAGTTTAGATTTTAATGGATTAACCCTGCCGTAGTGCAGGGTTGTTGTGTCTGTAGTTAAGGTAATAATATTATGAGCACGAATGTAGAAACACCATCAAGTGCGATGGAGTCAGTAAAGTGGTTAGTAGCAATCGCGCTACTTGCAGGCGCAGTTGTTGGTAATCACATGTATGCAGATCAATCTGTACTACTACGTGCTATCGGCGTTGTTGTTGCAATAGCGGCCGGATTAGCAATTGCCTCGCAAACATTTAAGGGACGTAACTTTCTTGCTTTCGCTAAAGAAGCTCGAATTGAAGTACGCAAAGTTATTTGGCCAACGCGCCAAGAAACTACCCACACGACATTAATTGTAATGGTTGCAACAGTGATTATGGCACTTATCCTTTGGGGATTAGATGGCATTTTATTCCGCGCTGTAGGCTTTTTAACTGGATTGGAGATCTGATCCCATGTCGGATGAGAACGAGAACAAAGAAATTAAGTTACGTTGGTATGTAGTACAAGCCTTTTCTGGTTACGAAAAGCGTGTAGCTCAAACGTTAACTGAACACATTAAAATCGAAGGTCTTGAATCGAGCTTTGGTGAGATATTAGTACCAACTGAGGAAGTTGTTGAGATGCGCGCTGGCCAAAAGCGTAAATCTGAGCGTAAATTCTTTCCAGGTTATGTATTAGTACAAATGGATATGAACGACGCAAGCTGGCACTTAGTGAACAGCACTGAACGTGTAATGGGCTTTATTGGTGGAACGTCTGATCGTCCTGCTCCAATCAGTCCTAAAGAAGCAGAACGCATTCTTAATCGCCTTCAAGAAAATGCTGAAGCACCTAAACCTGCTACATTATTTGAACCAGGTGAAGTTGTTCGCGTTACTGATGGACCATTTGCAGATTTCAGTGGTGTAGTTGAAGAAGTTGACTACGAAAAGAGCCGCGTAAAAGTATCTGTACTTATTTTTGGTCGTTCTACGCCAGTTGAGCTTGAATTCGGTCAAGTTGAGCAAGATAAGTAATTGATTAAAAAAGCTTCGCTAATTTTTATTTAAATTTTGGCATGAAGCTTGAAAAAGGCCGCTGATTAACTTATAATCAGCGGCCTTTTTGTATTAAGGTAAAATTTATTTTTACTGTGCAAAAAGTACGAAACCAATTTTTAAACTGGGAAGCCGTTAGAGTACGCGTCCTCGCGCGCACAAGGCTGAGACCCACCAAATGAGGTATTTATAATGGCTAAAAAAGTTGAAGCTCTAATCAAGCTACAAGTTGCCGCTGGTATGGCTAATCCTAGTCCTCCAGTAGGTCCTGCACTAGGTCAACACGGTGTAAACATCATGGAATTCTGTAAAGCGTTTAACGCACGTACAGAGTCTATCGAAAAAGGCGCTCCAGTTCCTGTAGTGATCTCTGTTTACGGTGACCGTTCATTTACGTTCGACATGAAAACGCCACCTGCTGCTTACTTACTTAAGAAAGCTGCTGGTATCAAGTCAGGCTCAGGCCGTCCTAACACTGATAAAGTAGGCACAGTAACTCGTGCTCAACTTGAAGAAATTGTTGAGACAAAACGAACTGACCTTACAGCTGCCGATATGGACGCAGCGGTTCGCACTATCGCAGGTTCTGCGCGTGCGATGGGCTTGAACGTAGAGGACTAAGAAATGGCTAAATTAACTAAACGTATGCGTACTATCCGCGAAAAAGTGGAAGTAACAAAAGATTACGAAATCAATGAAGCAGTTGCTCTTTTAAAAGAGTTAGCGACAGCTAAATTCGTAGAAAGTGTTGACGTTGCCGTTAACCTTGGTATCGATGCTCGTAAATCTGATCAAAACGTTCGTGGTGCTACTGTACTACCTAACGGTACTGGTCGTGACGTTCGTGTTGCTGTATTCACACAAGGCGCTAATGCAGAAGCTGCAAAAGAAGCCGGTGCTGAATTAGTAGGTATGGAAGATCTTGCTGAGCTAGTTAAAAAAGGCGAGATGAACTTTGACGTTGTTGTTGCATCACCAGACGCTATGCGTGTTGTTGGTCAACTAGGTCAAATCTTAGGCCCACGTGGTCTAATGCCAAACCCTAAAACTGGTACTGTAACGCCTAACGTTGCAGAAGCAGTTAAAAATGCTAAAGCAGGTCAAGTACGTTACCGTAATGACAAAAATGGCATCATCCATACTACTATTGGTAAGGTTGATTTCACTGCTGAGCAATTACAACAAAACCTTGAGTCACTAATTGTTGCACTTAAGAAGGCTAAGCCTTCTCAAGCTAAAGGTGTTTACTTGAAGAAAGTAACTATCTCTACAACAATGGGCGCAGGCGTTTCTGTTGACCAAAACACTTTAAGCACTGTTGTAGCTTAATTAGTGTTTACATGGCGTGAAATTTGTACTATAATTTTGCGCCATTTTGTTGATTAATTTATTAATTGGCAAAGTAAAGAATTCGGGTTGAAGTCCATAATTTCGCTAAGCCTTTGGCAAAGCGATAAATTGGGCTTCCGTCCAAGACCGTAGGTGGCTTAGGCCTTAATATTCACCTACGTAGACGGTGTAGACCCCAGATAGATTTTTCCTAATCCTTCTGGCTCTCGCCGTAAAAAGCATCTCTACCTTGTTTGGTAGGGAAGAGTAGAACAGGGGAATCCGATAATCGGTATCCCCATTAAACCAGGAGTAACACCCATGGCTTTAAATCTTCAAGGCAAAAAAGCAATAGTTGCTGAAGTCAACGAAGCAGCCAATGGTGCTCTATCTGCAGTTGTTGCAGATTCTCGTGGTGTAACAGTTGGCGCAATCACTGCCCTTCGTAAAGAAGCTCGTGCAAATGGTGTTTGGATGAAAGTTGTCCGTAACACTTTAGCAAAACGTGCTCTTGAAGGAACAGATTTTGAGTGTCTTTCTGATTCATTTGTTGGTCCAAGCTTAATCGCTTTCTCATCAGAGCACCCAGGTGCTGCTGCGCGTATCTTTTCAGATTTCGCGAAAAAGAATGAGAAATTCGAGCTTAAAACGGCCGCTTTTGAAGGAAATGTTGTTGATGCAGCAATGCTTGCTACATTACCTACATACGACGAAGCTGTTGCACGCTTAATGAGTGCTATGAAAGAAGCGTCTGCTGGCAAATTGTGTAAAACAATTGAAGCAGTACGTGTACAGAAAGAAGAGCAAGCTGCTTAATTTTAAGCTGTTTAATCTCACTTTCGGTGTAAAATTTATTTGGACGTAATGTCCGTTAATTATTAGGAAATTTGTAATGTCTGTATCTAAAGACCAAATCCTTGACGCAATTGCTGAAATGTCAGTAATGGACGTTGTTGCTCTTATCGAAGCAATGGAAGAAAAATTCGGCGTAACTGCTGCAGCTGCAATGGTAGCTGGTCCAGCTGCTGAAGCTGCTGAAGAGAAAACAGAATTTGACGTAATCCTTACTGGCGCTGGCGCTAACAAGGTTTCTGCAATCAAAGCTGTTCGTAGCGCAACTGGCCTTGGCCTTAAAGAAGCGAAAGCTCTTGTTGAAGCTGCTCCTACACCTGTTAAAGAAGGTGTATCTAAAGAAGAAGCTGAAGCACTTGCAAAAGATCTTACTGAAGCTGGTGCTGAAGTTGAGGTTAAGTAATTTAGCTTTTGCTAAGTTCGCTGCCTGAGAAATCAGGCAAGGGCTGGTGATTATTTAATCACCGGCCTTTTTGCGCTATAGAGTGATGTACTCTTTTAGTTCAAATAAAATCTGATTTTTTCTTTACTTTCAACGCTTTATAGTTTGCTAGTGTTAAAGTGAGATCTAATTAGAACAACAGTTAAATGTTGTAAAATCTTGGCATAGCTGCCAGTTAAGTCTGTTCTTACAAGAACAGGTCGGGTCAAAGATCAGCAAGCTGAGGAACCCCATGGCTTACTCTTATTCTGAAAAGAAACGTATCCGTAAGGATTTTGGTAAACGTCCACAAGTTTTGGATATACCTTTTTTACTGTCTACACAGTTAGAATCGTTTAAAAAATTCTTAGTGCCGGACGCTGATGGCGATCATGGTTTGGAAGCTGCCTTCCGTTCTGTGTTCCCTATTAAAAGCTACTCGGGAAATTCTGAGCTTCAATACGTAAGTTATCGTATTGGTGAGCCAGTTTTCGATGTAAAAGAATGTCAAATTCGCGGTGTGACTTATTCTGCTCCACTTCGCGTGAAACTGCGTCTTGTTGTTATGGACAAAGAAGCACCAGGCACAGTTAAAGACATTAAAGAGCAAGAAGTTTACATGGGCGAAATTCCGCTCATGACAGATACCGGTACTTTTGTAATCAATGGTACAGAGCGTGTTATCGTTTCTCAGCTACACCGTAGCCCTGGTGTATTCTTTGATAACGACCGCGGTAAAACCCATTCATCGGGTAAAGTATTATATAACGCACGCGTTATACCTTACCGTGGTTCATGGTTAGACTTCGAATTTGATGCAAAAGATAACTTATATGTACGTATTGACCGCCGTCGTAAATTACCGGCGTCTATCATCCTACGTGCACTAGAGTATTCTAGCGAACAAATCCTAGATATGTTCTTCGATAACACTACGTTTGAAGTAACGAACGGTAAAGTTCTTATGGAACTTGTGCCTTCGCGTTTACGTGGTGAAACTGCCGCTTTTGATATCAAGAGCGAAGACGGTGAAGTATTTGTTGAAAGCGGTCGTCGTGTTACGGCTCGCCACATCAAGAGCATCGAGAAGAAAGGCATTAAGCAATTAGAAGTACCACATGAGTACATCATTGGCCGTATTGTAGCTAAAAACTATGTTGATGAGTCAACTGGTGAAGTTATTGCAAATGCAAATGACGAGCTAACTCTAGAGCTAATGGCTGAATTGGTTAAAGCCGGTTACACTAAAATTGATACGTTATATATCAATGAAGTGGACAGCGGTGCTTACATGTCAAATACTTTGAACATTGACTCTGCAAGCAGCCGTTTAGAAGCACTAGTAGAAATTTATCGCATGATGCGCCCAGGCGAGCCACCGACGAAAGACGCGGCTGAAGCCTTATTCCAGAACTTGTTCTTCTCTGAAGAACGTTATGACTTATCTACTGTAGGTCGTATGAAGTTCAATAGCCGTGTTGGTTACGATACAGACACAGGCCCTGGCACATTAAGCAAAGAAGACATCGTGTCTGTTATGAAAGTATTAATTGCTATTCGTAACGGTCAAGGCGATGTTGATGATATCGACCACTTAGGCAACCGTCGTATACGTAGTGTTGGCGAAATGGCTGAGAACCAATTCCGTGTTGGTCTAGTACGTGTTGAACGTGCTGTACGTGAGCGTTTAAGCTTAGGTGACCTTGACGCGATAATGCCACAAGATCTTATTAACGCTAAGCCAATTTCGGCAGCAGTTAAAGAGTTCTTCGGCTCGTCTCAGTTATCACAGTTTATGGACCAAAATAACCCACTATCAGAAGTTACGCATAAACGTCGTATCTCTGCATTAGGTCCGGGCGGTCTAACTCGTGAACGCGCAGGCTTTGAAGTACGTGACGTTCACGTAACTCACTATGGTCGCGTATGTCCAATCGAGACTCCTGAGGGTCCAAACATCGGTCTAATTAACTCGTTGTCTACGTACGCACGTACAAATGACTACGGTTTCTTAGAAACACCTTACCGCAAAGTGGTAGACGGTGTTGTAACTGATGAAGTTGATTATTTATCAGCCATTGAAGAAGGTCAGTTTGTTATCGCACAGGCGAACTCAAACTTAACTGAAACCAATGAGTTTGTTGATGAACTTATCCCATGTCGTCACAAAGGTGAATCTACCTTTATGGGTCGCATGGACCAGCAGTATATGGATGTATCACCACAACAGGTGATCTCTGTAGCGGCAGCACTTATCCCGTTCCTAGAACACGATGATGCTAACCGTGCATTGATGGGTTCAAACATGCAACGTCAAGCAGTACCAACATTGAAAGCGGATAAGCCGTTAGTAGGTACTGGTATTGAGTTAACACTAGCGAAAGATTCTGGTGTAACTATCGTTGCTAAACGTGGTGGTGAAGTAATGTATGCTGACGCAAGTCGCATCGTTGTAAATGTACATGAAGAAGAACGCATTCCTGGTGAAGCGGGCATCGACATCTACAACTTAACCAAATATACACGTTCAAACCAAAATACATGTATTAACCAAAAACCAACTTGTATGGTTGGCGAACCGGTTACTCGTGGTGACGTGTTAGCAGATGGTCCTTCGACTGACTTAGGTGACTTAGCCCTTGGTCAAAACCTTCGCGTGGCATTCATGCCATGGAACGGTTACAACTTCGAAGATTCAATCTTGTTATCAGAGCGCGTAGTTGAAGAAGATCGTCTAACGACTATCCATATTCAAGAACTACAGTGTGTTGCCCGTGATACTAAATTAGGTCCAGAAGAGATCACTGCAGATATCCCGAATGTGGGTGAGTCTGCGCTAGGCAAGCTTGATGAATCAGGCGTTGTATATATTGGTGCTGAAGTTAAAGGCGGCGATATCCTAGTAGGTAAAGTGACTCCTAAAGGCGAGACACAGCTTACACCTGAAGAGAAGCTACTGCGTGCTATCTTCGGCGAAAAAGCGTCTGACGTTAAAGACAGCTCTTTACGTGTACCAAATTCTGTAACTGGTACCGTAATTGACGTGCAAGTTTTCACCCGTGATGGTGTTGAGAAAGATAAACGCGCGTTAGAAGTTGAAGACATGCAGCTTCGCGAAGCGAAGAAAGACTTCAACGAAGAGTTCCGTATTTTAGAAGCAGGCGTTTTAGACCGTGCACGTAAGCTACTTATAGCTGCTGGTTTTGATGAAGATAAACTTGCATCTCTAAATGCTGAAAAAGTACTTACGCAAAGCCTTGCTGAAGAAGACAAGCAAGCTGAGCTTGAGCAACTAGCTGCACAGTACGATGAACTTAAAGCTGAATACGATAAGAAGTTTGAAAACAAACGTCGTAAAATTACCCAAGGTGATGACCTAGCACCAGGCGTACTTAAGATTGTTAAAGTATACCTAGCTGTTAAACGTCGTATCCAACCGGGTGATAAAATGGCGGGTCGTCACGGTAACAAAGGTGTTATCTCGACTATCGTACCAGTAGAAGATATGCCTTACGATGACAAAGGTCGTACGGTAGATATCGTATTGAATCCACTAGGTGTACCATCGCGTATGAACATCGGTCAGATCCTTGAAACACATATGGGTCTTGCTGCACGTGGTATCGGTGAACGTATTGAAGAGATGATGAAAGAACAACGTGAGCTTCATGAGCTACGTGAATTCATCAAGCAAGCTTACGAAATTGGTGAATCTCGCCAAGTTGTAGACATTGCTAGCTTCACTGATGACGAAATTCGTCGTCTAGCTGAAAACTTAAAAGGTGGTTTACCAATAGCTACTCCTGCATTTGATGGCGCGAAAGAAAACGAAATCAAAGACATGCTTGAGCTTGCGGGCTATCCTCGTAGTGGTCAGGTTACACTTTATGATGGCCGTACTGGTGATCAGTTTGAACGTCAAGTAACTGTTGGTTACATGTACATGCTTAAACTTAACCACTTGGTTGACGATAAGATGCATGCACGTTCTACTGGTTCTTACAGCCTTGTTACTCAGCAGCCGCTGGGTGGTAAAGCACAGTTCGGTGGCCAGCGTTTTGGTGAGATGGAAGTATGGGCACTTGAAGCTTACGGTGCTGCTTACACTCTACAAGAAATGCTAACAGTGAAATCGGATGACGTGAACGGTCGTACTAAGATGTATAAAAACATCGTTGATGGTAACCATAAAATGGAACCAGGTATGCCAGAATCGTTCAACGTATTGTTGAAAGAAATCCGCTCACTGGGTATCAACATCGAGTTGGAAGAAAATTAAGCCAATTAGATGCTGCAGTTAACGCTGCAGCATCTGTTACGGCTGAATAGAATGTAGGGACGAGACTATCCGTCCTCAAGATTAACTCCGACAGGAGAGCTAAGGTGAAAGACTTACTTAAGTTTCTGAAGCAACAAAATAAGACCGAAGAATTCGATGCAATTCGCATTGGTCTTGCTTCACCAGACATGGTTCGTTCATGGTCATACGGTGAAGTAAAGAAACCTGAGACTATTAACTACCGTACTTTCAAGCCTGAGCGCGATGGCTTATTCTGTGCCCGTATTTTCGGCCCAGTGAAAGATTATGAGTGTTTATGTGGTAAATATAAACGCCTTAAACACCGTGGTGTGATCTGTGAAAAGTGTGGCGTTGAAGTAACACTCACTAAAGTGCGACGCGATCGTATGGGTCATATCGACCTTGCGAGCCCAGTTGCACATATATGGTTTTTAAAATCATTACCGTCACGTATTGGCTTAATGCTAGATATGACGCTTCGTGATATTGAACGTGTTCTTTACTTCGAATCATTCGTAGTAACTGAGCCTGGTATGACAACGCTTGAGCGTGGTCAGCTATTAGGTGAAGAAGAATACTTAGATTCACTAGAAGAGCATGGTGATGAGTTTGAAGCGAAGATGGGTGCTGAAGCAGTTTTAGACTTGCTTCGTGAACTCGATCTTGCTCAATTAATTGCTGAGATGCGTGAAGAGTTACCAACAATTAACTCTGAAACTAAGCGTAAAAAAATCACTAAACGTCTTAAGTTAATGGAATCGTTCCACCAATCAGGTAATAACCCTGAGTGGATGATCATGACAGTACTTCCAGTATTGCCACCAGATCTACGCCCATTAGTACCATTAGACGGTGGTCGTTTTGCGACATCTGATCTAAATGACCTTTACCGTCGTGTTATTAACCGTAATAACCGTCTTAAGCGTCTACTAGATTTAGCAGCACCAGACATTATTGTACGCAACGAAAAACGTATGTTACAAGAAGCGGTAGATGCGCTACTTGATAACGGTCGTCGTGGTCGTGCAATTACAGGTTCTAACAAGCGTCCTCTTAAATCTCTTGCTGATATGATCAAGGGTAAGCAAGGTCGTTTCCGTCAGAACTTACTTGGTAAGCGTGTAGATTATTCAGGCCGTTCTGTAATCACAGTTGGTCCTACACTTAAGCTTCACCAATGTGGTCTTCCTAAGAAAATGGCACTAGAGCTATTTAAACCTTTTATCTATGGCAAATTAGAGCGTCGCGGCATGGCTACGACAATCAAAGCAGCTAAGAAGATGGTTGAACGTGAAGTTCCGGAAGTATGGGATGTACTTGACGAAGTAATTCGTGAACATCCAGTATTACTTAACCGTGCACCAACACTTCACCGTTTGGGTATCCAAGCGTTTGAGCCTGTGCTTATCGAAGGTAAAGCGATTCATTTGCATCCATTAGTATGTGCGGCTTACAACGCAGATTTCGATGGTGACCAAATGGCGGTACACGTACCGTTAACAATCGAAGCGCAGCTTGAAGCTCGTGCATTGATGATGTCAACAAACAACATTCTATCTCCTGCGAATGGTGAGCCAATCATCGTTCCTTCACAGGATGTTGTATTGGGTCTTTATTACATGACTCGTGACCGCATTAACGCTAAAGGCGAAGGCGCGATATTTAAAGATCCAAAAGAAGCAGAAAAAGCATACCGTAGTGGCAATGCAGACCTTCACGCTATTGTGAAAGTACGTATTAGCCAATCAGTTAAAAACGAAGACGGCGTAGTAGAAGATACTATCACTGTTATCGATACAACTGTTGGTCGTGCAATTTTGTCTCTAATTTTACCTAAAGGCATGCCGTTTGCGTCAATCAACCAGCCGCTAGGTAAAAAGCAGATTTCTGGCTTATTGAATGAGTGTTACCGTCGTCTAGGTCTTAAAGATACAGTTATCTTTGCTGACCAAGTTATGTACACCGGTTTCCATTACGCAATGAAGTCAGGTGTTTCTATCGGTATTGATGACTTAGTTATCCCACCGGTTAAAGCACAGATAATTGAATCAGCTGAAGCTGAAGTTACTGAAATCAACCAACAATTCCAATCAGGTCTTGTAACGGCTGGTGAAAAGTACAATAAAGTTATCGATATCTGGTCACGTGTAAACGAAAACTTATCACGTGAAATGATGTCTAACTTGTCAAAAGACACAGTTATTAATGCTAAAGGTGAAGAAGTAGAGCAACCGTCATTTAACTCAGTGTTTATGATGGCCGACTCAGGTGCTCGTGGTAGTGCTGCACAGATTCGTCAGTTGGCGGGTATGCGTGGTCTAATGGCTCGTCCAGATGGTTCAATCATCGAGACGCCAATCACAGCTAACTTCCGTGAAGGTCTAAACGTACTTCAGTACTTCATCTCAACGCATGGTGCTCGTAAAGGTCTTGCCGATACAGCACTTAAAACAGCTAACTCGGGTTACCTAACGCGTCGTCTAGTAGACGTTGCACAAGATTTGGTAATCAATGAAGATGACTGTGGCACAGAAGATGGCTTAACAATGAAACCGCTTATTGAAGGTGGTGATGTTGTAGAAGCACTTCGTGAACGTGTTCTAGGTCGTGTTGTTGCTGAAGATATTGTAATTCCAGGTACTAATACAGTACTTGTTGAACGTAATATCATGCTTGATGAAAAACTGTGTGATCTTTTAGAAGAGCACTCAGTGGATGAAGTTCGCGTACGTTCTGTTATCACATGTGATAACGACTTTGGTGTATGTGCTAAGTGTTATGGTCGTGACCTTGCACGTGGTCATATCATTAACGCGGGTGAATCAGTCGGTGTTATCGCGGCGCAGTCAATCGGTGAGCCGGGTACACAGCTTACGATGCGTACATTCCACATCGGTGGTGCAGCATCAAGAGCGTCAGCAGAAAACAACGTACAAGTTAAAACTAACGGTACATTAAAACTGCACAACGCTAAATATGTATTAAATACAGATGGTAAGATTGTTATTACCTCACGTTCTACTGAGATCACTATCATTGATAGCTATGGTCGTGAAAAAGAGCGTTATAAAGTACCTTACGGTGCGGTATTAACAGTGCAAGATAATGCTGAAGTTCAAGGTAACGACATCGTTGCTACTTGGGACCCGCATAGTCACCCAATCGTTCTTGAGCATAAATCAAAAGTATCGTTTAGCGATATCGATGATTCAAATACAGAAACGCAGACTGATGAACTAACCGGTTTAACCCGTATAGTTGTTAAAGATCTTGCTAAAGTAAATACGAAAGAACCAAAGCTTATCATTGAAAATGAAGAGCGCGGTCTGCAAGAAACACGTCTTCCTTCATTCACGACGATTGAAGTTATTGACGGCGTTACAGCAAACCCAGGTGACGTGTTAGCACGTATTCCGCAAGAAGGTTCGAAAACTCGTGATATCACGGGTGGTCTACCACGCGTAGCCGACTTATTTGAAGCTCGTAAGCCAAAAGAACCAGCTATATTAGCTGAAGTAACTGGTACTATTAGCTTCGGTAAAGAGACCAAAGGTAAGAAGCGTTTAGTTATTACTCCAGCAGAAGGCGATCATTACGAAGAAATGATTCCTAAGTGGCGTCAACTTAACGTGTTTGAAGGTGAGCAAGTGTCTAAAGGTGAAGTTATCGCCGATGGTCCTGAATCGCCGCATGACATCTTACGCCTACGTGGTGTGACTCATGTTGCTAACTACATCGTTAACGAAGTGCAAGAGGTTTACCGTTTGCAAGGCGTTAAGATCAATGACAAGCACATTGAAACAATTATCCGTCAGATGATTCGTAAATGTACCATCATACACGGTGGTGATACTGACTTCTTAGCCGGTGAACAAATCGAAGTGGCGCGCGTTAATATCGCAAACCGTGACCTTGAAAAACAAGGTAAGATACCAGCTAAGTTTGAAATCCAGTTAATGGGTATCACAAAAGCATCACTAGCAACAGAATCTTTCATCTCTGCAGCGTCTTTCCAAGAGACAACACGTGTTCTTACAGATGCGGCAGTGAATGGTAAGAGCGATGAGCTTCGCGGTCTGAAAGAAAACGTAATTGTGGGTCGTTTGATCCCAGCCGGTACCGGTTTTGCGTATCATCAAGAACGTATGGCTCGCCGTAAACAAAGCAAAGTAGTAGTAGAAGAGCAAACAGTAAGTGCAGAAGAGGCAACTCAAGCACTTACAGACGCTCTAAATGCTGATTTGTCTGGAAATCAATAAACTGTTCTTAATCAATAGATTAAGTGATCGTGAGGCAGTTATATGCTGTCTTACGGTTAGTTTAGGTTGACAGGTTAAACTTTGCTCATTAAAATTCCGCCACCCATTTACTTGTGTGCTCAATGCAGGCTCGTAAATAAAGGGCGGATTTTTTATTTTTTTCAGTAGTAATTTTAATTTCAGGAGCTATTTAAATGGCAACTATTAACCAGCTAGTGCGTAAGCCACGCCGTAGCAAGGTTACGAAAAGTAACTCAGCTGCACTAAAAGCGTGTCCGCAAAAGCGCGGTGTATGTACTCGCGTATATACAACTACACCTAAGAAACCTAACTCGGCGTTACGTAAAGTAGCACGTGTACGTTTAACTAACGGTTTCGAAGTAACTTCATACATTGGCGGTGAAGGTCATAACCTTCAAGAGCATAGTGTAATCCTAATCCGTGGTGGTCGTGTTAAAGATTTACCAGGTGTGCGTTTTCACACTGTTCGTGGTGCACTTGACTGTGCAGGCGTTAGCGATCGTCGTCAAGCTCGTTCTAAATACGGTGCAAAACGCCCTAAAGGCTAATTGTTTTCCGTTAGTAAGGCCAAGCACTAAATATTTATAATTATTGTTTTGGGTGATTGACTCGAAAGAGCAAACCTGAATAAACCGGAGATACAAAATGCCTAGAAGACGCGTAATCGGTCAACGTAAAATTCTTCCAGATCCTAAGTTCGGATCGGAACTTCTTGCTAAATTCGTTAACATCGTGATGTTAGACGGCAAGAAATCTACTGCTGAAAAAATTGTTTATGGTGCGCTAGACGTGGCTGCTGAGAAATCAGGCAAGTCGCACCTAGAAATCTTTGAAACTGCACTTGATAACATTCGCCCACAGGTAGAAGTTAAATCTCGCCGTGTTGGTGGTTCAACTTATCAAGTACCAGTTGAAGTACGTCCAGTTCGTCGTAACGCATTAGGTATGCGTTGGTTAGTAGACGCTGCACGTAAGCGTGGCGAAAAATCTATGGGCTTACGTTTAGCTCAAGAAATCGTTGACGCTTCTGATAATAAAGGCACTGCGGTTAAGAAACGTGAAGACGTTCACCGTATGGCTGAAGCGAATAAAGCATTCGCTCATTACCGTTGGTAATCTGTCTTTAACCTTTAAGAGGATCATATGGCACGTACAACTCCACTTGAGCGCTATCGTAATATAGGTATTGTTGCTCACGTAGATGCAGGCAAAACCACCACAACAGAACGTGTTCTGTTCTACACAGGTCTTTCTCATAAGATCGGTGAAGTACATGATGGCGCTGCAACTATGGATTGGATGGAGCAGGAACAAGAGCGTGGTATCACAATCACTTCTGCTGCAACAACGTGTTTTTGGAAAGGGATGGACGCTCAATTTGACGCTCATCGTATCAATATTATTGATACTCCAGGACACGTAGATTTCACTATCGAAGTAGAGCGTTCTTTACGTGTACTTGATGGTGCGGTAGTTGTTCTTTGTGCTTCATCTGGTGTACAGCCGCAAACTGAAACAGTTTGGCGTCAAGCGAACAAATACGAAGTTCCGAGAATGATCTTCGTAAATAAAATGGATCGCACGGGCGCTGACTTCTTAGCTGTGGTTAGCCAGGTGAAATCTCGTCTTGGAGCAACGCCTGTTCCAATTCAGTTGCCTGTAGGCGCTGAGGACGACTTTAAAGGTGTTATTGACCTTATAAAAATGAAAGTGATTAACTGGAACGAAGCGGACCAGGGTATGACTTTCTCTTATGAGGCAATACCGGCAGAACTTCTGGAATTAGCTGAAGAATGGCGCTCTCATTTAGTTGAAAGCGCTGCTGAAGCAACAGAAGAACTAATGGATAAATACTTAGAAGGTGAAGAGTTAAGTGAAGCAGAAATTAAAAATGCTTTACGCCAACGAACATTAGCTAATGAGATTGTTCCAGTTACTTGTGGTAGCGCATTTAAAAACAAAGGTGTTCAAGCTGTGCTTGATGGCGTTGTTGAGTATATGCCGTCACCAGAGCAAGTGAAACAAATCCAAGGTATTCTAGAAAATGGTACTGAGGAAGAACGTCCAGCTAATGATAAAGCGCCGTTTGCTGCACTCGCTTTTAAGATTGCAACAGACCCGTTTGTTGGGACCTTGACCTTTTTCCGTGTTTACTCTGGTACTGTTAAACAGGGTGACACGGTATATAATCCAGTAAAAAGTAAGCGTGAGCGACTTGGCCGTATCGTACAGATGCATTCAAACTCTCGTGAAGAGATCAAAGAAGTTTTCGCAGGCGACATCGCGGCAGCTATTGGTCTTAAAGACGTAACAACAGGTGAAACACTGTGTGATCCGAATTCTATTATTACGCTTGAGCGTATGGAATTCCCTGAACCAGTAATCTCTATTGCGGTTGAGCCTCGCACTATAGCTGACCAAGATAAGATGGGTATCGCGCTAGGTAAACTAGCTGCTGAAGACCCTTCTTTTCGCGTACAAACTGACGAAGAATCAGGCCAGGTTATAATCTCTGGCATGGGTGAGCTTCACCTAGATATCATCGTCGACCGTATGAAACGTGAATTCAGTGTTGAATGTAACGTTGGTAAGCCGCAGGTCTCATACCGAGAAGCTATTCGTTCAACTGTTAAGGTTGAAGGGAAGTTTATACGTCAGTCAGGTGGTCGTGGTCAATATGGTCACGTTTGGCTTAAACTTGAACCGATGGACATTACGGATGATGAGTCACCAATCTACGAGTTCGTTAACGAAACCGTAGGTGGTTCTGTTCCTAAAGAGTTCGTTCCTGCGGTAGACAAAGGTATCCAAGAGCAAATGTCTCAAGGTGTACTTGCAGGCTACCCATTACTTGGCGTTAAAGCGACTTTATATGATGGTTCATTCCATGATGTAGATTCGAATGAAATGGCATTTAAAATAGCAGGTTCACTGGCAATGAGAGATGGGGCGCGTAAAGCTGACCCTGTACTTTTAGAGCCAGTAATGAAGGTTGAAGTACTCACTCCTGATTCAAATATGGGTGATGTAGTTGGCGACTTAAACCGTCGCCGCGGCATAATCGAAGGCATGGAAGATGCATTAGGTGGACTTAAGCAAATTAATGCGCAAGTTCCTCTTTCTGAAATGTTTGGTTATGCGACTGCTTTACGATCTGCAACACAGGGCCGTGCCTCATACTCTATGGAGTTTGTGAAGTACGCTGAAGCATCTAAAAATGTTGCAGATACAATAATTTCAGCTCGCGCTGTTATATAATTTTAGCTTGTCTGGCTCAATAGTGAGTCAGGCTTTAATTTCTTTATTAGGAATTTTTTAAGATGGCAAAAGAAAAGTTTGAACGCGTAAAACCGCACGTAAACGTTGGTACAATCGGCCACGTTGACCACGGTAAAAC
>NZ_JBBMQZ010000040.1:0-17021 GCF_038900275.1 Pseudoalteromonas sp. AS71
TTTTTCACCCAAATTTGTATGCTTATCAGCATAACATTTCTTTCTTAATGGGTGGCCAAATTAACTATGCCACTACATTAATCAGCTTCGTTTTCGTCTTGGTTGTGTATTTCTAAACTTGAAGACATCGCACTTTCGCGGGTGCTTTTTGCTGAATCGTTACGTAGCTCATCAATACGGTTTAAATAGTTTTGATCAATATCGCCAGTAATATACAAACTCACTGAACCAGTTGTTAATTTTAGGTTCCCAATGGGGGTTATTATTTTTGAAACTTTAACTCTTCTATTACTATACTTTCTTTTTATAGATAGAATACAAATAGAATATTTTCTAATTCCAAAGTTCTACCAAGAAAGTAATCAGACTTAAAAGAATGAATTAAGCAAGCCCTTTAGCTTCATTAATCTTATGAGCCAAATCAAAAATATTTTCATCTGAGGGTTTGTATACAATGTCTAATACCAATTTTAATATTTCATACGCATCTATTGTTACTTTTTTTGTTAGCCCTTCGTTACCGTGAGAACCAACATTACCTAGCCATTTAATAGCCAATAATAACCCTTTTATTTTTTCATGCTTTTCAGGTAGATGCTCAATACGGTAATGTAGACTTGATCTAATTTCTTTATCATCTTTATTTCTATGGACTCTAGGTATTTTCAATTCATCAAGCAAAAATTCAATACATGCTCTAATTCGATTACCACAGGAGTCACTATCACAGAAAAATAAGGCAAATGATTTATTTAGCATCTTAGCGATATTTTTAGGAACATTTTCAGGAGCGTTAAATATATTCAGTGAAGGCTGAAAATATGAAGGACGAAATAAAGTAACATATTCATGATGACAGTCACCTCCTTCTAGATATTCTTGGTATTCATCTACACGGCCAATCCCTACTGACATTACAGTTTCACAACATTTTTTATTATTACATTTTAGAACAGCATTTATGGTGTACTCAACAAACTCATGGCAGTACTCAGGATGCCATTTCCAACCTACTGACTCAGCGGTCTGCTCAATATCCGCAGGTTTTTCACCTATTTCTAAAATTCCTATTTTACAGGTAGGACAAAACCATTGAGGAAAATGGTCTATATTGAACTCGTCTGATAGAAAACTTTTCACTTTTAATACCTCCTAAGATTAACAAGTTTTATCTTGCTTTCAATTTCCCGAATGTTTCAAACTCAATAAATTTTGATTTGAACAACTTTTCAGGCATTTTTTTCTTTAGCAAATTCTGAAAGCTTTCATCATGGGTTGATAGAATAATTTGCTTCCCCATATTTGTAACAATACTTCTAAACAAATCAATAGTTGATAGTATATTAATGCTATCCATCGATTGGATTGGATCATCTATAAAGATGCAATCAATCGGTTTACCTTCGTTATCAGTAGTGTTTAAAGCTTTAGCAAGAAAAATACTTAAACTTAGAATGTTAAGTTGAGCCGTACTAAAATATAAAGTAGGTACAATTGAATCGTCATCACAATCATTTGAAACAAAGACATTAAGCTTGGGCTTATCTTGTGAAAAATCACATTGAAACGAAATTTCGTTATATCTTGGGTGTGGGTCTATTTTTTTATACAATGAATTGATTAACCTTTGATAAAAAAATGACTCAATTTGTTTATTAATGAAATTAGATAGTCTGGTTTTCTCTTTTCTTAATTCTTTATTAACGTTATTATCTAGCAATGTAATCTCTGCTTCTAACCTCCTTCTATCTTTTTTATTTTCTTCTGATTTTAAGAATGGAATTACGTTGGTTTTATATCTTTCTAGCTTTTCTATCTCACCCTTTAAGTTTTTCATGCTTTCAATTTTAGAAACACAAACTTCAATATTTTCTTCAAGGAATTTTTCTAGATCGGCTCGTTCAACTTCATTACTGCTAATATTTAAATTAAAATTAGATTCAATAAAGATTTCAAATCTAGTCAGTTCAGTTAGTATATTTTTTATAATCACCTCTATTTCAATAATTTTATTCGCATAGTAGGCTAAATCAGAGCTTGGTAGTATTTTGCTGAGTGTATCTATATCAGTACTAAGTTGATCAGCCTCTATTTTGTACTTAGTCATGTCTTGATTCTTTTCTGCGACTAATTTTTGTAGAGTATTAAAATAATTTCCCTCATCAGATAAGGCTTCTTTATTACTGAATGATTTAATCTTTTGAAAATCAAGCTCTTTTTTTAACAGTTCAATTCGCTCTTTTGCATTACTGAGCTGTATTTCAAATAACTTAAGGCTTTCTTCATCTTCGACTATTTTTGAATTTATAAGTTTTAAAGATGCTTTCACTCCTTCGAACTCTTTGGTCTGACTTGATATTCTATTAGAAACTGAGAGGAGATATTTATCCATGCTAAGGTTATCAACAGTCAATTTTAGCTTTTCATTTTCTAACTCTAATCGCTCTATACTTACTTGATTCGACATTAAGGAAGCTTTCAAATTCCCCAAAGTTGCCTTGTCGCGATTAAGAGTTGTTGTTTCATTTTTAAGAAGATCATTAAGCTGTCTGAATAATTTGATCTTGCTTATTTCTAGTAAGCTAGCAAGGTAATCATATTTATTTTGAAGCTCGGAACGCTCTTCGACAAGTTTTCCAAGCTCATCTTTTAATAGAGGGTTATTTGATACTTTCTTGGATAGCTCTGCATATGATTCATAAGGATTCTGACATAATGGACATTCAGACATTTCAGAACCATTGATAACTTTCACTCCTAGATCGAGCAATTCTTTCAGTTCATTATTTAACGAATCTATTTTTTTTATTTTACTATTAACACTGTCAATATTTTTTTTTATATCTTTAAGCGAATTTTCCTGATTTTCGATAACTAAAATACTTTCTCCATAAATTTCAAAGTTAATATTTCCTTCTAGACTATAGATATTTTTTTCAATCGTTTTAATAGCATTTTCAATGTTTAAAATTGTACTTTTTGCTGTTTCTATATCCGTTATCTTAGCTTGTAATAAATTTTTATCCGCATTTATTGCTACACCTAACGCTATAATTTTTTCATTATTTTCGTCTATATTTCTGAATACTTGAGGAGAAGAGTTTTTCTTAGAAAGTAACTTATTTAAAGCTGAATTTTCAATTTGCAGCTTTGATGTTAATTCTTTATGCTCATCTTTTTTATCTTCTAATGAGTTTTTTGCTTCAACTCTAGAATAATCTATTGTTGATAACTCCGAGTTAATATTTTTAATTTTACTTTCTATAACATCATATTGTGGGACAATTTTAATTAAAGACTCATACTCAGAAATGTGTTGTTGATTCAATGAGGCAAGGTTTTTTATTTCTTTAATTTTTTCTTGCTTATCAAGACGTTCATTAAAAGAATCTTTAAGGCTATTTGATTTTTTTAACTCAAGTTTATTTTCCACTAATTTATCTTTCAAAGTAAAATAAGACTTCAACCCTATTTTTTCTTGAGATGAACCTGATTTGACCAAGTTTATTTTATGGAGTATTTCCTCATTTTTATTTATCTCACTACTAAGCTCGCCTAATTTGTCTTTTATTAGATTAATAAGCAAGTAATCATCTTCTTCAGAAAATGAAGGAGTTATTAATGGAAAATTACAATTCATGGCATTAATTTTTTCTATTTCTTCATTTATTAATACAAGTAAATTGGAATCATATTCAACTTCGGTATCTTCACTAAGATCTTTTAATTCACCTTTCAGTAACTTCACTTTAGCCTTATTTAAGCTAATAAGGTTAATCACAGCATTATACTTTTTGTTTAGAGAAACATCGCCAAATGATGATACAAACTTTTCATATCGTATTTCAGCATCATCCTCTTTAAGAAACGCATCTATCCACTCTTGGCTTAACATTACTTCATGAAAATGTTCAGTTCCCTCTTCAATTTTTTGGGCTTCAAATTTGTAATCAGGTACTCCTTTTTTTACTTTAGGGATATGTCTAGAATACGGAACATCACCAAGAGTAGTGTGTAAATTAACAAAGCCTTCTTCTAGATCTGAGAATTTATTCCTAAGTATAAGTTGATGCTTTCTTTTACCATCATCACCAGTAGAATTTGCTCTTTCTGATTTTGCTAAATCAGAATTAAATCCTCTTCTTCTATCGTAGCGAGTAATTTTGTTTGTAAAAGCCCACTCCACAGCATCATAAAAAGATGTTTTCCCAAAACCATTTGGCGCATGAATTGATACAAAATCAGCTACTTCATTTAACTCTGTCAAAAAATCAAATGTACTACGATTTACATTGTCATATACACGAAAAGATTGTATTTCTACTTTCTTAATCTTCATCCTTGATCTCCAAAATTATTTTTGAAAGTGTCATTTCGAGTAGTTCTTTGTCATTTAAATTTTCATTACCTTGCAGGTAAATGGATTCAATATTTTTAAATACTTTTGATTTTGAATAATATGAAGATTCCTCTGGCCGCGTTTTAACTTTTTCATCAAGAAAAATATCACTTCCTACAATATATTCAGCAATAATACCTTCTACCACTTGCTTATCTATTTTTTTATCAAACTTATCTATAACAACCTTTCTACTCGAAAATTTATCGTTAATAATTTTATATTTAAGTTCTACACCTATTTCTTCCTTACAAAGGTAAAATAAATAAAAGTTCCACATTTGAAAATCATTTTTAAAATATTTACTCAACTCTGAAGAGATCACACTATTTAATATATCCCACAGTTCATTTAACTTGGCCTCAGAGCTAACACTTAAAATGCAAAGAAAAATGTTATCTATATATGGGGTTTCAACAATAATAATATCGTCAATTTGATAATCCAAATTTAATTTATTTGAAAATTCTGATTTAGATTTTTTATATGATATTTCTTGTGCCATTTATTATATTTTCCCTAATATTGCCCATATTGGCATCAATGAATAGTTCGAGGTTCTCAATAATTGTTTTTTGAATATCATAAATGTGTTTAAACTTTATATCTTGTGCAAGGTTTTGTACTGTGCTGTGAATTGACATCATACTTTGAGGAACTTCAGATATGCTCATGACAAGACTAGAAGGAGCTACCGTTAGTGTTGGTTCATCATCACCTAGAGTTGCAACAAAAACATTCCCTCCTCTTTCTAGTTCTGATAGATCAGCTTCGCATAGATCTTTAATTAACTCAGTCCAATTCTTTTTAACAGTGCCAAAAAACAATTTGTTTTTTTTATTTATCTCTGGAAAATCATCAAGAACTAAACTTCTTTGGCTATGAATTTGGTTTAAAGTCAATATTTCCAATAAAGCTGTCCATAAATTTTGATGATTTTTAAATTCATCTTCATGTCGGCTTAATAAATAATTTGTTGGGTATCCGTCCATTATCTTCTCAGGACTAAATTCAGCACAAAGCGTATTAGCTATACTATGTAAATCAGCTTTTAGTAAATGAAACCCTCGACTATCTTGTAATGGAAATTGAGCCAGAAGGTATGTTTTACAAACCAAATTTGAGAATGATTTTATGAAGGGAGGAAATAACAGTGAAAGCTCTTCAATATTTTGACCTATTATTTCATCGAATGCTTTCAATGGAACTAAATCTATTCGACTTAAAGATTCAACATCATCAGATACCGACATTCTTTTTTGAATAGCGGCTATGGCAAAACTACCATTTAGTAATTTTAAAACTCCACCACCTGATTGCCCTACAATTTCACGGTGGTCAACAGAACGGTTTATTTCAGCCTCAACATAGCCATGACCTGTTCGATGCTGAATAGTTAATTTATTGTGTCTATATGAAGAGAGATTTTCACGTCTAACATCAGGAAACCCACATAAATAATAATCTTCTGTCTTATTGAAAAGATTATCTATTCTTAAATGCTTAGGGAGTTCACTAATGAAAGAGACTTTTAAAATTGCTGCGTCTATATCTACATTCTCATGATAATACGGCTCACCAATAACATCCATTGTCTCAATTTGTATTGCTCCATTTTCACCCATTAACTCTCTTTGCACTTGAGTTATATTAGATCCCTCTACAACATGTCTTGCGGTTAAAACATATGTATAACTTTCCGATGTAGGTTGAAATAAACAACCACTACCATCACCAACTATTACCGAAAAAATCCTAAATTGGTCTATAGTGTTCATTAAAATTCCAATGTTTGTATTTCTGAATATTTAAAGTTCGGAAAGTCAGAAATATCCTGTTCAGAAAAAATATTCAAAGGGTAATTGAATAACAGTTCAGCAGTATTGTTATGGTTAATAATTCTCGCCAAACATTGTTTATGCGGGAGCTTGTGTATATCTCCACTTGAGCTAATTATATACTTAGAGGTGTCGACCAAATCTAATAACTCATAGTTGGTATTTCTTTTACTACCATGATGAGATACCTTCATAAATTCTGCCTTAATAGGATTATCTTTACTGTAACCTAGTTCGTTCAAGCTTTTTATTAAGAGTAAAGGATGAGAGTCGCCGAGAAACAACATGTTTTTATCATTAAAGCTTAGAATAAAGGCAATTGAGCTACCATTATGAGTAGATTTATCTTCTGAAAATTGATCCTGAAGCAGTAATTGCTTTATCGTTTTATCATAATCATCTGACTTTGCAGTATCTAAATCTTTATCCTCATCAGTCCACTTTTTTAATAATGATTTAAGCTTAATTTCATCCGGAGAAAGTATAGTAAAGCTCAATCCAAGTTCATGTAATATAGTTTTATTTTCTATTTTTTTAATTAGTTTTCTGTCCCATATTCCATGCATTTCAATATAGTCTTCAAATGCTATTCCTTGCTTAATGCTTGTATCCAAACTACTACTGTCTTTGAGAGCTTGAAGATTGGATATAATTTCAGCAACAGCTTTATCTTCAAAAATTAAGCGACCAGAGTTAAACCAAACTTTTTTAACTAAGTCTTTAGCTAAGGGGTCTTTCTCAAACCAGTTTAAGATGCCACCTATATGATCATCATCAACATGGGTTAATATTAATAAATCAATGCTCTCATTATTCTCATGTATCTCTTGAATAGCTATTTGTAAGGCACCAGCTTCGGGTTTACCTTTTTTATTTTTAAATTGGTACGTTTTTCGTGTACCGCCATCAACTAAAATGTTTCTATTAATACATTTTTCGTCTACAAAAGAAATAACTATTGAATCACCATTAAATGCTTTCAAGAATTGAATTTTCATACTTCCTCCAAAATTAAGCTTTAAATATATTCAAAGCTAAATAGATGCTGATACATAACATTCCAGTACCGAGAGTCTGATATCCAAAATGAATAAGTTTATATCTCAACCTTTTATAGCTTTAATTTAAGTGGCATTGTTGATCTTCTGTTGTTTTTCAAGTTATTTAGCTAAATCAAAAACCCCTTCGCATCTATGCGTATAGATAAATAACTACTGTAGTAACAGATACAATTAATACATAAAGTAATTACCATTTTTCATGTTATATAAATTTACTAACATCAGGTTTTTAGACCAAGAATAAAAACATCTCTGCGCCTGTAGACATAGGAATAATATAAGAGCGTAGTTTGTTGCCTGAATCTTTAGCTAAGGAGTGGCATGATTTAATTTCTTCCATGAAAAAACTCGATTCAAATTTATCAATTTAAATCATATAACTTTACCACTTTTAATTCCATGATTTAATTAAGGTTATTACGCCACTTAAAAAGTGTCTATCATAGACATCTAAAACCTGTTATTTAATCTGAAAATACCCTAGACACCTATTAAGTTATTAAATAACTTAATAGGTGTCTAGAAAGTAATGTAAAGTTCAGCCTTCATCTAATAGGTTGCGTATTTAGCCCATTGGATGGCGGTTACATTTGGTTCTAAGCCTACATTTACACAAACACTTGAACTTGCAGCTTATACTGCAACACCTGTGTTTATGTCGGCGCTTGCCGCCTTTTGGCCTGTTCTTTGGTTTGTAGTGTGTATTGGAATTATTGCACTAGCTTACTCGGTCTACTTACTTTATACCGGCGTACCAATACTTATGCATATTCCAGAAGAGCGTGGCTTTATTTATGCCAGCTCAGTTGTAACGTGTGGATTAATATTACTGGTTATTATTTTAGCTGTAACAGCTATGCTTTGGACAAATGGGATTGTTACTCCAATGTTTACTTAATAAAGTTTAGCTAAAAAAGAGTCGTGTTTGATAGAAATGTTCCCTTTCTTTCCTTCGCAAAAAAGGAGCTAATTAGCTCCTTTTTTTATGTAACGACTTTTTATTAACTAATTATTAATCAGCTTCGTTTTCGTCTTGGTTGTGAATCTCTAAACTTGAAGACATCGCACTTTCGCGGGTACTTTTTGCTGAATCGTTACGTAGCTTATCAATTCGATTTAAATAGTTTTGATCAATATCGCCAGTAATATATTGGCCATCAAATACTGAGGTTTCAAATTTAGTAATTTCAGGATTTTCTTGGCTAACTGCTGCAATTAAATCTTTTAACGATTGAAAGATTAAACCGTCAGACCCTATGCTTGCATTAATATCTTCTACTTCACGTCCGTGAGCAATAAGCTCAGCTGCTGAAGGCATATCAATACCGTACACATTAGGGAAGCGTATTTCAGGTGCCGCTGATGCAAAGTAAACGTTTTTAGCGCCAGACTCTCGGGCCATTTCAACAATTTGTGCTGATGTTGTACCACGAACAATTGAGTCATCAACCAATAATACATTTTTGCCTTTAAATTCGCGATCAATTGCGTTTAGCTTTTGACGCACTGACTTTTTACGCATTTCCTGACCAGGCATGATAAATGTACGACCAATATAACGGTTTTTAACAAAACCTTGGCGATACGGTAAATCAAGTACACGTGCAATTTCCAGCGCTACATCACATGAAGTTTCTGGAATTGGGATAACTACATCAATATCTTTGTCTGCCCATTCGCGTGCAATTTTTTCGCCTAGTTTAGTCCCCATATTTACACGTGTTGCATACACAGACATACGGTCTATTGTTGAGTCAGGTCGAGCAAAATAAACAAATTCAAAAATACACGGCGAGTAAGATGCCTTATCAGCACAACTAAGTGAATGGAATTCACCCTCTTCTGTAACATATATAGCTTCACCAGGTGCAACATCACGTACAAACTCAAAACCATCCGGTTTCAACGCAACGCTTTCTGAGGCAAACATGTACTCAGTACCTTTTTCGGTTTCGCGTTTACCAAATACAAGTGGGCGGATACCATTAGGGTCGCGAAAAGCAACAATGCCATGGCCGATAATCATAGCAATCGTTGCATAGCCACCGCTTACTTTATTGTTTACTTCGGTTACCGCTGTAAAAATATCTTCAGGGTCTAAATGCAACTTATCAGACTTACTTAATTCATGTGCCATGATATTAAGTAAAATTTCAGAGTCTGACGTTGTATTAACGTGACGACGTGCTTCTGAGAATAACTGCTCTTTTAAAGCTTCTGCATTAGTAAGGTTGCCATTATGGGCAAGCGCTATACCAAACGGTGAGTTAACATAAAAAGGTTGTGCTTCAGATGAGCTTGAAGATCCTGCTGTAGGATAACGCACATGGCCAAGGCCAATTGTACCTTGGAGTCGTTTCATATGACGGGTGTGAAAGGCATCTTTCACAAGGCCATTTGCTTTGCGTAAGCTAAACGTATTATTCTCAATGGTAATGATACCCGCGGCATCTTGACCACGGTGCTGCAAAACAGTTAAGCCATCATAAATCGCCTGATTCACAGGGGATGTTCCGACTATTCCAACGATACCACACATGTAATTTATCCTCGCCGATTAACGGTTTACTGAATTTAAAAAGCTCGAGTTGTTTTCTAGGTACGAAAAGAACCATTCAACTACAAAGCCAAATTCTGGAATCAAAATAGAATTGCCCCACCAGTGCGTATTGGGTGCACCAGTAAAAGCATCAAGAAAGAAGAGTAACGCGCTCACGACCAACACGCCTCGTAGAGCACCAAACACTATGCCAAAAACACGGTCGGTACCCGATAAACCAGTACGATGTACAAGCTCACCTAAAATATAGTTTAGTAAACCGCCTAACAGTAGCGTCGCAAAGAATAATATGGCTATGGCCGCAGCATTTCTTAAAAGGGGTTCAGAAATGGTTGTTAGGAAGGAAGCTAAATATTGGTAAAATAAGCTAGAGATGATAAAGGCGCCAGCCCATACCGCTAATGACATTGCTTCTTTTACAAAGCCGCGTATTAAACCGATGATGGTAGACAATGCAATGATGCCAATAATGGCGTAATCAACCCAGATCATAAGAACCAATTAGTCGCTAATTTGGGGCGCATTCTATACCCAAACATCGTTAGTATGCAAGTTTAAACGGGAGATTACTGGGTTGTAGTCAATACAAAAAATTAACATTATAGAATGGGTATTATGAGATAAAGATAATGATAAAAACAAATATAAATAAATAAAAAAGGCTTGTGATACAAGCCTCTTTATAATTATTTTGTAACTTCGTATTGCGTAACTTTACCATTCAATTTAGTAAGCTCTTTCAGCTGGGGAAGCTGCTTTTGTAATTCATTTTTATCAAGCGAAGGACCAACAAATACCTTGGTTAACGTCCCATTTGGGGTTTTAATCGGTTTAGTAAACGTTTTAAACCCTTCAACTTTTAATTTAGCCTGTAATGCTTTTACATTTGCAACATGTGAAAAACTACCTAATTGAATAACGTAAGCCATACTTGTTAGGTTTTCATCACTTTTACGAGGCGCAATAGGTTTTGGTTTAGCTTGAACAGGCGCTTTTGTAATTGGTGTAGCTTTAGGTTCAATAGTCGCTTCAACAACTTTATTCTCTACAGCGTAGTCACTCTCATCCATAGCATTTTGCTGCTCAAAAGCTTCATCATCAGCTTGAATATCTTCAATTTCATCTTGTTTTAGTGGTTCAGCATTAGCCATGTTTTCATCAATTGACTCTTGAAGATCGATTGTTTTGAACTCAGGGCTATCAGGAATCGCTTTAAAGCCTTCTTTATAATGCACTTTTTCGCCATCGAGTATATTAGGGATAAACACAATTGCTGCGATCACTACTATACTTGTTCCGACTAAGCGATTAATAAAACTTGAGTTCACCGACATCCTCTCTATTTTTTAAAGTAATTAATAGCGCCGGCCACTGTAAAAAATGAACCAAATACAATCAACATAGTATCACTTTGTTGTTTTGGTAAAATTACACTTAGTGCCTGTGCCACACTATCATAGCTATTGATAGTATTATGATGAGATATACCCTGCAGCGCATTTTGTAAATTACTTGCAGTGTCGCCTCGGGGGCCACTTAAACTAGCTAATGACCACTCATCGACTAAGTGACTTACTTCTTTAAGTACACCTGCTTTATCTTTATCAGCAAGCATAGCGGCTAATGCATGAATTTTAAAGCCTTTATCTTTATAGCTTGATAACTTATTGGCTAAATAACGTGCCGACTCAGGGTTATGTGCTACATCGGTAAAGACTAAAGGCTCAGTAGTTAACTGCTGAAACCGCCCTTCTACAACTAAATTAGCGAGGCAACTTCGTATGACTTGCTCACTAGGTAATAAGCTTAAAACACTTAGTGCAGTTAACGCCGTTGCTGCATTTTGACACGGTATTGCTGGCTTATCTATTTCAAGATTATGTTCTTTATATTGCCAATTAAAGCTCTCAGCATTTTCTTTGAAAATAAAGTCACTGCCCGACAACGTCATATTGGCATTAATCTCTTTGCCATAATCAGTCATTGTGTGAGGAATATTTAAATCCCCTATAATAGCCGGCGTATTTTCACGAAAAATCCCGGCTTTATCATAAGCCACTAACTCTCGTGTATCACCTAGGTACTCTTTATGATCTAAATCGATGGTGGTGATCACGCTTGCAAAGGGAGTTACTATATTTGTAGCATCAAAGCGCCCACCTAGACCCACCTCTAGTAATACATAATCGACGCTGCAGCGTTTAAAAATTGCCAACGCCCCCAAAGTACCGTATTCAAAATAAGTCAGAGGAGTGTCTTTACGGCCTTGCTCAAGCTGGTGAAAAGCATCTATATGGAATTGGTCTGCCAGTTCTTCGCCATTAACTCGTACACGCTCGTTATAACGAATTAAATGAGGAGATGCGTAAGTACCCACGCTAAACCCCTGCGCTAGCAATAGCGACTCTAAGCAGCGTGCAGTGGTGCCCTTACCGTTTGTACCGGCAATAAGAATAATTTTACTTGGGGTGTTTAAAAGGCCAATAGTGTTGGCAACATTAGCAACTCGTTCTAAACCCATTGCAATGTTAGCTGGGTGAACACTTTCTAAATAAAAAAGCCAATCATCAAGGCTTGATGATTGGCTAGGAATTGTTTTTGTCATAGCGTGTAATCAGTAAAGCTGAAATTTACGCTACTCTATGCTCTTGTTCCGTAGAAGGCAAGTTCATAAATTTAGCTAAAATGCGTGCAAGGGTATCGCGCATTTCACGGCGATCAATAATCATGTCAATTGCACCATGTTCTAGCAAAAATTCACTACGCTGAAAACCTTCTGGTAATGTTTCGCGAACAGTTTGTTCAATAACACGAGGACCTGCAAAACCAATTAACGCTTTAGGTTCAGCAACGTTAATATCACCCAGCATAGCAAGTGATGCCGATACACCACCCATTGTTGGATCGGTCATTACTGAAATAAATGGAAGACCTTTTTCAGTCATTTTTGCAAGTGCAGCGCTTGTTTTAGCCATTTGCATAAGCGACATAAGCGCTTCTTGCATACGTGCTCCGCCTGATGCAGAAAAACAAATAAGCGGCATGTTATGCTCTAAACATTGATCAACAGCATCAACAAAGCGAGCGCCAACAACAGAAGCCATTGACCCCCCCATAAACGAGAACTCAAATGCTACCGCTGCTACCGGAATACCTTTTAATCGGCCTTTTATAGCTACAAGTGCATCTTTTTCACCACTTGCTTTTTGCGCTGCACTGATACGGTCAGAGTACTTTTTAGAATCTTTAAACTTAAGAATGTCTTTAGGCTCATGTTGTGTACCAAGCTCTTGACGATCACCTTCATCTAAAAAGTGCTCTAGGCGCTTACGGCCACTAACACGCATGTGGTGGTCACACTTAGGACATACGTTTAATGACTTTTCTAATTCAGCTTTATATAAAATTGAATCACACGATGTACACTTAGCCCAAACACCTTCTGGGATTTCTTTACGACCTGATGATTTTGTCGTTTTAGGTAAGATTTTTTCTAGCCAACTCATTTGCAACTCTCTTAATGCTGTTCTGTGTCGCGAGCCTGCCAATAGCAATTAGCAGACAAATTTTTTCAATTAAAACATGAATTACACTAACGCGGTATAAAAAACTGGTCTTAGTAGTTAAAAGTGTTCATAAAAAACACTAACGGCAACCATAACTAAATTTCAGCGTCAGGTAAAAACAATGGACCTAAAGGCATTTTAGGAATATTAAACTCTTCAGGATAATCGACATCAACCAAGTATAAACCTGCAGCTTTAGCTGTAGCACTTGCTTTAGCACGCTCTTTACAATCAAGTAATTCTTTCAACCAAATGGGCTGTTGCTTATGTATGCCAATATCCATCAAGCTCCCCGTTATATTACGTACCATGTGATGTAAGAACGCATTCGCCTTAATATCAATAATAACGTAACACCCTTGGCGCTGTACCGATAAATGATGAATAGTGCGAGTCGGTGTATTTGCTTGACAATGGATCGCTCGAAAAGATGTAAAATCGTGTGTCCCGATCAAATACTGACAGGCTTCCTGCATTTTAACTTCATCTAATGGGTGATGAAAATGCGTAACCCCTTCGTTTAACACCGCTCCTCGAAAAGGAGAGTTATAAATAATATAGCGGTATCGGCGAGCTGTTGCACTAAAACGAGCATGAAAATCGACAGCAACTGGTTGTGCAAAGCGAATAGCAATATCTTTAGGCAATAAGGTATTCATACCCATTGTAAATGCGACCATGTCACGCGAAGCTTCAGTTTCAAAATGTATTATTTGACCTGTACCGTGCACACCCGCATCAGTTCGCCCCGCACATACTACTTCAACTGGGTGATTACAAATACGCGACAATGCCTTTTCTACTTCTTGTTGTACGCTATTAACATGTGATTGACGTTGCCACCCACTATAGCGTACGCCGTTGTATTCAACTCCAAGTGCTACTCGCATAATTACTGCTTTACCTACTGTGCTAATGAACACGGCATTTTATGCTATCTCTCGACGCAATAAAAGGAGGTGTGCGGTAATACCCTTTTTATTAAAAACATGAGCATTTTAATGAATCAAATAACTTAATAATTACGATGTAAATTATTCTTTTATAACAATTACATACTATAAAATCCGCTTCATTAATGCGTTGCTTTCCCTTGTTATAATTAAACTAACATCCATAAAAAAACCCTTAATTAGAATAACCAATTAAGGGTTTTTTTAACAATTTGTTATTTTAGTTTCGCTTTTAAACTAAGTGCCTCTTCTTGAACTTCTTCTGGGCCTTTGTTGATGACATCCTCAATGACCTTGAGCGCAGAATCAAAATCATCAATTTCAATATAAGCACGCGCTAAATCTAGTTTAGCTGAATAACCACCACTTTCAGCATCAACATCGGTTGGGTTATCACCAGCAAGTAATGCATCAAACTCACTCAAACCGACATCCATATTAACGTCGGTGTAAGGTTCGTGTTCAAGTTCAGCCTCTTCACTTTCTTCTAATAATGAATCTATATCTACAAATTCATCATTATCAAGTTGCTCAATATCACTACTTTCAACAAGTGGCTCTTTTGTAGTTAATGAGTCATCTTCCTCTAATTCTTCTTTTAGCAAGCTGTCAAAGTCGACATCAAATTCACTGCTATCCTCAGCACTTAATTCTTCAGGCTCCGCTAACTCACTAAGTAATGAATCAAAATCAGTTTGCGTCAAATTTGACATAAACTCTTCATCAAGTTCATCGTCAGAGCTAATATTAGTGCTACCTGCTTCATCTGAGTTTGTTAACTGTGCTTCGCGCTCTGCATTTGTTTGCTCTTGCTGCTCGTCTGATAACTCATCAGTTAGCGCTTGCTCTAAAATATCTTCGTCAAACTCAACATCTAAGTCAGAAAAATCGTCTTCAATTAAAATTTCATCATCAAAATCGTCTTCTAAACTATCTAAATCATTATTTTCAGAAAGCGCATTTGATAAGTCCTGCTCAGCTTGGCTGGAAGCGACTCCCTGCGCCTCACCGTCTAAATCATCACCTTGTAATTCTTCGGGGGTAAATGGCAACTCACTTTCTAGTGTTTCTTGAACTTCATCAAGGTTAAGAGGTTTGGTGTCATCTTCTATACTTGATGGTTCAACAGAATCAACCTCATCATTAATTTTTTGACGTAATTCATCATCAAGTGACTCATCTTCAATCTCAGTTTCTAATTCAGAGAAGTCATTATCAATTAATAGTTCATCATCAAAATCATCTTCTAAACTATCTAAATCACCATCTGCCATAAGTGCATTAGCGAGATCTTTCTCTGTTTGACTAAGTGCTACTGCATTTTCATCACCCGATGCATCTCCTTTGAGCTCTTGCGACTCAAACGAAGGCTCACTCTCTAATAATGGTTGAGCGTCGTCTAATTCAAGTTCAGGATACTCATCGAGTTCTTCACTTGGCGTTACAAGCTCGCTATCAAGCTGATCTTCAGTACTTGTAATATCTGAGTCATCGTCGCCTGCTAGCGGATCGTCACCAAGGTCTACTTCTATTTCTTCAAGGTCATCATCAAGCTCGTCTAAAGACCAATCAGGTGTTTCTAAATAGTCATCATCTGTAGTTTGCTGTAGCTCATTTAAAAGCTCATCAACGCTCTTTAAAGTATCATCTGTATATTCTTCAAGTGCATCTTCAGGATCAAGAAGCGACTCTGATGTGTCTGAAAAATCATCTACGGTAATACCTATAAGCTCAGGCTCTTCTAAAAGTTCAGGCTCTTCTTCAAGCTCTGGTTCTTCTAAAAGCTCTGGTTCTTCTAAAAGCTCAGGCTCTTCTTCAAGATCTGGTTCTTCTACAAGCTCTGGTTCTTCTATAGGCTCTGGCTCTTCTACAAGTTCTGGTTCTTCTATAAGCTCTGGTTCATCTACAAGCTCTGGTTCTTCTACAAGCTCTGGCTCTTCTTCAAGCTCAGGCTCATCGTTAAGCTCAGGCTTTTCTTCAAGCTCTGGTTCTTCTTCAAGTTCAGGCTCTTCTGCAAGTTTAGGTTCTTCTACAAGCTCAGGCTCTTCTACAAGCTCAGGCTCTTCTACAAGCTCAGGCTCATCGTTAAGTTCAGGTTCTTCTACAAGCTCTGGCTCATCGTTAAGCTCAGGCTCTTCTGCAAGCTCGGGCTCTTCATTTAATGATGAAGCAAGCGACTCAATATTATCAACATTTAATTCTTCTTGAGCATCTGCTAAATCCTCAACTGAGTCTGCCAATGCATTATCAATTTCTGAATCTCTTACATCTGAATTTTTTAGTTCATCGTCAATTAGGTTATCTATATTGTCTAAATCAAAGTCGTCACTTTCCTCAACTAATAAATCATTTGCAGTATCAACCGCGGCCTCATCAATTAAGCTATCTATATCGTCTAAATCAAAGTCGTCACTTTCCTCAACTAACAAGTCATCTGCAGTATCAGCTGCGGCCTCATCAATTAAGCTATCTATGTCGTCTAAATCAAAGTCGTCACTTTCCTCAACTAATGAATCATTTGCTGTATCAACCGCTGCCTCATCAATTAAGCTATCTATGTCGTCTAAATCAAAGTCGTCACTTTCCTCAACTAATGAATCATCTGCAGTATCAACTGCTGCTTCATCAATTAAACTATCTATGT
>NZ_JBBMQZ010000041.1:0-15860 GCF_038900275.1 Pseudoalteromonas sp. AS71
TTTTAATGTCTTCTCATTTACTCCTCTTTTGCTTCTCTTTGTGCAATAAGGTTTTAAGTAATTTATTCACAAAGAGGTTAAGAGGGCGCTGCACTTTAGTGAAGGCAAAAGTAGGTAATATAAATGTTTAAAATTGCGTTTTTACGTGAGTAAGAGCGGCGCTTACCGGTAAGGTTTTATACCCCACTTTAAAGCCCTAATAAACAAAAAACCCGATGGTGCATAGTACCATCGGGGTTTTTTTAATCGTTTTAGTAAACTTAAACTTTAAATTCGTCTACCGACAAGCGAAGTTCTTCAGCAAGTTTTGCTACTTCTGAACTTGAGATATTAGTTTGATTTGCGCCTTCGGCTGTTTGCTCTGCGATGGCTACAATCGACTCAAGGCGTTCGCTAATTTCTTGTGCTACTTGTTGTTGCTCAAGTGCGGCAGTCGAAATTTCTTCACTTACGTCGTGAGCTTGCGAAACCGCAAATGTAATCGAATCAAGTGCGCTACTTGCTAGGTCTGTTTGTTCAACACACGATACCGCACGTTGTTTACCTTTACTCATTGCGGTTACGGCAGCTTCTGCGCCTGTTTGTAGAGACTCAATCATTGATTGTATCTCTTGGGTCGACTCTTGAGTTTTACTTGCTAGAGAGCGTACTTCGTCAGCTACAACAGCAAAGCCTCGGCCGTATTCACCTGCACGTGCAGCTTCAATTGCGGCATTTAGTGCAAGTAGGTTAGTTTGATCCGCTATTCCGCGTATTACATCTAAAATGCTGCCTATTGATGCGCTATCTTGATGTAGTTTATTAATTACTTGTGAGGCGTCGTCTACTTCACGCGCTAGCTGTTCAATCGTTGCTTTATTGTTATTCGAAATACCTTTAACGCGTTCAGCTTCTTTATCAGCATTTTTAATTTCGCTAAGTGCTTGTTGAGCGCTGTTGCTAACCGTTTGCGATGTACTGCTCATTTCGGTTGTTGCAGTGGCTGCTTGCTCAACTTGTGCTTGCTGGTTACGAATTGCTTGGCTTGATTCTGAGGTAATGGCCGATGTTTGCTCTGATGCTGCAGCTAACTGAGTAGAGCGCGAAATAATACCTTTAATTAGGCTGCGTAGGCTGTCAATTAGCGTGTTACAGCTTTTAGATAGTTCGCCAAATTCGTCTTTAGCGCTGTCATCTAAACGTTGTGTCATGTCGCCACTGGCAACAATATCTAAAATTCGGTTAACTTCAGCAAGTGGTTTAGTAATGCGGCTAACAGTAATAATAGCAATCGCTACAGCTAAAAGGGTGGCTATAATCATTCCAACCCACGTCCATAAGTTTGCTGAGTCTACGTCGCTGCGCACGCCTTGCTGTAATTTAAACGCAACATCACTTGCTTGATTAACTAACTCATCAATTTGGTTAAGTGCCATTTTGGTGGCTTGCTCTGACTGGGCAAGCTCTGTCTCTGTTAGCGTAATCGAGTCAATTAATCGTTTTTTGTTTGCAGCTAAACCGCTGCTACCTTTTATGTTGTTTTCTAAAGTATCAACATACTCTTTTAAGCTTGAATATAAATCGCTGTGAGTTTGCTCAATCGCAGGTTTAATTAATGCAATAGTACGCGTTACTTCTTCTAGGTAATAAGTTTGCTCGTTTTTAACAATATCGAGAGTATTAAGCGTTTTAACGGTTAGCATATCAGTGCTGTTGCTTACCACCGACATAAAGTTATTTTCTAAATTGTTTGCAGCTTGATAAGCACGAGGGTAGTTTTGCTCAAACCCGTCAATGTCGGTAATATCGAGTACAACAGAGTTAGCATCTTCTGCACTTAGTTCTATATTTTCTAATTGTGCTTTTAATGTTTTATTTAATGCTAGCTGTTTGCTTTTATCTTCTAATAAGTTTTCAACGGTGCTTAAAAAGCTTAAGTAGGTTTTTTCTACGTTTTGGCTACTTTGATTAAGCGTTGCATCATTTTTTACTACGTCTTGAAGTTCACGGTGCAGCGTGTTGAATAATTGTTTTTGCTCAAGGACCTGTGCTTTTATTGGCGCAAGTTCATTGGCAGAGGTAGTGTAAAAGCTAGCTTGAGCGGCTTTACTCATTAAAATAAATTCTGCTTGCAGCTCAGAGCTTTTATTTAATGCAGGGAGTGATAGTTGGTTCACTTTTTGAGTGGAACGGTCAATATTTGCAATTTTTATTAAGGAGTTACCACCAATTATTAATAATAATAGTGTGATAAATATAAAACCACCCCAAATACGTTGGCTTACTGTCAGGTTCATAAGGTTTCCACTCAAAAGTACTTCAATTAAGACTTATCGGCGTTTGTACCAATAAGTTAAGTAATTAAAATCAATTACTTTAACTAATTTTAACTATTAATTTATAAATCTAACAGATGTATTGTTTTTTTTCAGTTTATTTAGACGAAAGGTGGGACTTTTCTACAATAATTTTTTTTGTACTTAGCTCCATTAGGGTCATGGTGTTACCCCATACACAGCCCGTATCTAAGGCGTGAACCCGTGGATTATCTGTCCTACCTTCAAGCGCGGCCCAGTGGCCAAAAATAATATTGTGTTTAGTTTTTGCAATATTAGGATGGTTAAACCAAGGGGTTAAGGTTTGGCTATCGGTTATTGCGCCCTTTGCATTAAGCTCAAGTTTGTTGTCACTCGTTAAAAAACGCATGCGGGTAAAATAGTTAACTATGTATCTAAATTTTTCAAAGTCATCAAGATTGCTTGACCACTCTGCAGGGTGAGGTTGATACATGTGTTCAAAAAATGCTTTAGCGTTATTTGATTGATAACAGCTTTGTGCAAATTGCGCGTGCTTTAGTGCATTTTCAATAGACCAATCGGGATTTAATCCTGCATGAGATATAAAACAGTTATGTTTTATAAGCTCTAGAGCCAATGGCTGGGTTTGTAAAAAAGCGATGTAATGCGCTAATTTTGGGCTTTCAAATATCGGGTTTAGTTTATCTTTTGGGTTGGTAGGTTTATTAAGAAAGTAGCAGGCAACCATATGAAGGTCGTGATTGCCTAAAGTGATGGTCATGCTATTTTGATGTTGGTAAATATAGTCTAAGCAGGCTAGGGAGTCTGGCCCGCGGGCAACGATGTCGCCAACTAAATAAAGGTGATCTTTGCTTGGGTTAAAATCAACCCGTTGTAAAAGGGTGTTAAATTCACTAAAACACCCTTGTAAATCACCTATCGCATAATCTGCCATCTTAATGCTTAATGCAAAATGTTAGGGCAAGCCAAACGAAACACATTAATAGGCGCCTGAAACTCAGAGCCAAATTCGTTGCGTAACGTATAGTGGCCTTGCATTGTGCCTACAGGTGTATCTAAAATTGCACCACTGGTGTATTTGTAACTTTCACCTGGGCCAATATCTGGCATTTCGCCAACAACGCCTTCGCCTTCAACTTCAACTTGTTTGCCATTTGCATCGGTAATTAACCAGTAACGGCTTAGTAATTTTGCACTACATAAACTATGGTTTTTAATCGTTACTGAGTAAGCAAATACGTATTTTTCAAGCTCAGGTTGAGATTGACCTTCTACGTAGAATGTTTCTACAGATACCTTTACAGGCGATCCAATATTACTGCTTGTTGTCATAAATCCAGTTAGCTATATCAATAAATTGTTGTAAAGATAAGCGCTCAGCACGCAGCGTTATATCAATGCCAATGCTAGTAAGCTCTTCTGCAGTTAGTAAATTACCTAAACTGTTACGCAGTGTTTTACGGCGTTGATTAAAGGCTTCTAAACACACTGTGTTTAATATTTTAACGCTTTTTGCTGTACGTTGCTCTGGCTTTTTAGGTATTAAGCGTATAACCGCAGAGTCAACTTTTGGCGCTGGTTTAAAGCACTCAGGTGGTACTTCAACAACCGGCATCGCATTACAGTAGTATTGAGTCATTACGCTTAAGCGGCCAAATGTTTTACTACCTGGGCCTGCTACCATGCGTTTTACTACTTCTTTTTGAAGCATAAAGTGCATGTGCTCAATATGATCTGAAAATTCAAAAAGATGAAACAATAACGGCGTCGAAATATTGTAAGGTAAGTTACCAAACACTTTTAACTTTTTGTCATCGCGTACCAAGCTTGCAAAGTCAAACGTCATTGCATCGCCTTGGTTAACGGTTAATTTAGGACCCAAAAATGGGTGCTCAATTAATCGTTGTGCTAAATCTTTATCTAATTCAACAACCGTTAAATGGCCACTTAAATCAGCTACTGGCTCAGTAATTGCGCCAAGGCCGGGGCCAATTTCTACTAAGTTGTCTTCTGGTTTAGGATCGATCGCAGAGACTATTTTATCGATGATAGACTCATCAAATAAAAAGTTTTGCCCAAAACGCTTACGAGCGCGGTGTCCTAAATGTACTTTATCGGTCATTGATTTTGTGCTTTTTCTTGGGCGAGCTTAATTGCTTCGCGGATCGCTAATTCAAAACTGCCAACGTCAGCTGTCCCAGTTCCTGCTAAATCGAGTGCAGTACCGTGGTCAACTGAGGTGCGGATAAATGGTAAGCCAAGGGTAATATTTACCGATTTACCAAATCCCTTGTATTTTAGCACAGGTAATCCCTGATCGTGATACATAGCAAGCACTGCATCTGCTTCAGATAGGTATTTATCTTGAAATAAGGTATCGGCCGGTAGTGGGCCAATTAAATTCATACCTTCGCTTCTAAGTATCTCAAGCGTGGGCGTGATTGTTTCTATTTCTTCACGACCTAAATGACCATCTTCACCAGCATGTGGGTTTAGACCACACACTAAAATACGTGGTTTTTCTATACCAAACTTAGTTTGTAAGTCGTGATTTAAAATACCCGCTACTTTAGTTAAGCGCTCTGGTGTGATTGCACGCGATACATACGCAAGTGGAATATGAGTGGTTACAAGTGCAACGCGTAAGCCCTCTGTTGCAAGCATCATAACTACATCAGCAGTATTTGACTGCTGTGCAAAATACTCAGTGTGCCCGCTAAATGAAATACCCGCTTTATTAATTATGCCTTTGTGAACAGGGCCCGTAACAACAGCATCGAAGGTGCCGTCCATGTTTTTTTCACTTGCTATACGCAAGGTATCTAACACGTATTGTCCGTTACCGTCGTTTAGTACGCCAAGTTCTACATCAGTACCTAAATCAACTTGGTGAATATACAGGCTGCCAGCAGGTGCTACGATAGCAGGTGCATTATCATCAAATTCAATTAAGTTTATTGTTAGGCCTAAATGTTTTGCACGCTCTTTTAACAGCTTGCCATCGGCAATTGCTACAAGTTGAGCATCCCACGCTTGCTGAGCAAGCGTGAGTAGCAAATCTGGGCCAATACCGGCAGGTTCACCCGGTGTAATAGCAATTCTTAGGGTCATATTTATTGGTCTATAGGGAAAATTTCAACGTGAGCTTGCTCGCGCATTTCTTGCTGCCAGTTAAAACTTTCTTCCTTAAATTTACGGTTAAACAACATACCGTGAGCACGGTTACGTTTAGCTAGCTCAGTTTTATCAGCTACACGTTTACCAAGTAACTGAACAATATGCCAACCAAATTGTGTTCTAAACGGTTCGCTTATTTCGTCTTGCTTAAGAGAAAGCAGAGTATCTTTAAACGCAGGTACGTAAGTTGTTGGATCAGTCCAATCGTACTCGCCACCTTTAAGTGCAGAGCCTGGATCTTCTGAGTATTCTTTAGCTAACTTTCCAAAGTCGGCAGTTTCTGCGCGTAAATCTTTTGCAAAGCCAGCAAGCATATTTCGTGCTTTTTCTTCACTTAAAATAATCGAAGGTTTAATTAGTATATGACGTGAACGCACTTCTGTTGTTTCTACAACTTGTAGACCACGAACATCTTGTACTTTAATGATATGAAAACCAGCACCAGAGCGAAGAGGGCCAACAATAGCGCCTTTCTTTTGGCCTTTTACTGCTTCAGCAAAAAGCGATGGCATTTCGTTAATGCCCATGTAACCAAGCTGTCCACCTTCAAGTGCTTTAGAGCCGCTTGATGATGAAATAGCAATACGTTTAAATTCTTGGCCATCGTTTAATAGCTCAATAACTTTATCTGCGCGTGTTTTTGCGCCAGCAATTTCGTCTGCATTCGCATCGTTAGGGATATCTATTAAAATATGACCAATGTCGTACTCTTCAGCACTTTGACCTTGGGTTTCCATAATTTTTAAAAGGTTATCAACTTCTTGTTCGCTAATATAAATACGGCGATCGACACTTGCACGTGTTACTTGTTGCGTTGTAATTTCTTTACGAATTTCTTCACGGTAAGCTTGAAAGCTTTCGCCCGAACCTTCAATAGTACGGCGTAAATCGGCAATTGTACCGCCTTGCTCTTGTGCCATGCTTGCAAGAGTTTGATCGAGTTGACTGTCTGAGATTTGTAACCCCATACGGTCAGCCATTTGTATCATAAGGGCTTGATTTACTAAACGCTCAACGGCTTGTACACGAAGAGTTTCATCTTTTGGTAATTGCTGGTTTTGTTCTTCGGCTTGCTTTTTAACACGATTAATAATGGTGTCTACTTCGCTTTCTAAAATTACGCCTTGGTTTACAACGCCAATAACTTTATCTATTTCTACGGGTGCGGCCATTGCACTTTGACAAAGGCTGGCACTTAAAACTGCTGATGTTAATAATTTTTTTAAATTCATATTCTTTTTACTACTCTTGCTGATAGTACTGTTGTGATACTAGTTACTAAGAAAATACGGTCTACGATAGCCAAAAATACCTTGTTGTAATAATTTTTGTGCATCATAACGGCTTTTACTGCCAAGTCCTTTTAATACAAAATTCAAACTAATACCTGAATCAAAAGTTGCTTGTTCTTGGCCTATTGATTGATTTAAATCTGTTTCAATTTGGCGGTGCCCAGTAATTTGGATAGCCCAACAGCATGATTCATACTGTAATCCGCTCAATACTTCGATACTTCTGTTGTTTTCAAGATCTCGATGATAGCTTGCAATAAATTGCCATTCGTCGCTAATAGGAATACTTGTAAATACACCTGCTTGCTCGATTGTATTTCCTGAGACATCATTTGCATAGCGATGGTTCAATTGTACTAGCTGATTATTATCACCTTTATAATCGAGCGTTACATTTGACTGTACCATTTGTTTGCCATCTGTATCGTATTGAATACCTCCAGCGAGGTACCAACGGCGGTGCCAATGTAACATGGTTTGAGCTGCAAATAGTGCATTATAATTAGTGTCTGAGTTTAAGCCTTGCTCTGTTGGCTTGGCATCGTCACTTAAATAAAATATTTGGCCAGCACTAAAATTAAATACTTCTTCTTGTTTTTTATCAAACAAGCGCGTTGTTGCACCTAACGTAAATTGATTCGCGGCTGCTATACGGTCAACACCCGAAAAGCGCACGTCTCTAAATAAACCATAATAATCGTCTTGTAGTTTGGTTGTATCAAACAAACCAATGTCTGATTGGTCTTTATTAGGCGTATATAAATATTGAATTTGAGGCTCTAATGTTTGTACGCCACCTTCAAAAAAGTAAGAGGCATCACGCTCAAAATTAAGCTGAGAGTACAAGCGTACTTTTGGAATAGTACGCGATACGGTGTCGCTGTACTGCGTGCCTGTTAAGTTACCACTTTGTTTGTAGTTAGTTTGCAATAAGCTCACTTCAGACAAAAAAGACCATGCATGAGTGGCATAGTTGTAGCGTGCTTTTGGCTCTACGTGTACACGGGTTGCGCTATCTATAGCTACTTCTGACGAGTCATTAGTAAAATGGCTGATTTCGCCTGAGACACTAAAGTCAAAATTATCAAAACGCCATGGGGCAGTTTGCGTAAAATTAACTTGCGGTATAGCAGTGTAAGACTCTAAGTGATCGCCCAGTACTTCAAAGTTTTGTACTTTAATATCGGTGCGCCATGTTTCACCTAAATGAGTAAGTGAACCGGTACGATACAACTGAGTATCGGTTTTACTAGCATAATTTGAGCTTAAATCGGTGATGTAGTTATCATCGCTTACATTGGTTACATCAACGTTTGCGCGCCAGTTTTCACCTAGGTAGCTTTGTTGTTGCCAATGAAACATGTAGCGTTCATTCAAATCTGGCTCTGAATCATCACTATCTAAGTATTCAATTCCTACTAAGCCTTCGTGTTGCTCTGTTAGGTATCTAAATTCAGTTTGTAATTGCAGCCCTTTGTTAGACATATAACGAGGCGTAATAGTGGCATCAAAATTAGGTGCAATATTTAAATAGTACGGCGTAATTGTTTCAAGGCCGTATTTATCAGAGCTTGAAATAGTCGGGGTAAGTAAACCCGATTTACGGCGCTCATCCAGTGGGAATGTAAAATAAGGTAGATATAAAACCGGTGTATCGAGAATGCGTAATACGGCGTTATATGTTTCGCCCCAGCCTTCTTCGCGTGAAAGGTTTATTTCGTCAGCTTCAATTTCCCATACCGGGGTATCACTTGGGCAAGTAGTAAAGCTTGCATTCATGAGTAATAGGCCAGACTGATTAACAGTGAGCTTTTCAGCGCCGCCTTTACCTTGTTGTTCGGTTAGGCTGTAGTCGGCGCCTAACAAACTGACTTCTGAATTATTTAAATCGGCATTTAATCCGGTGCTGTTTACTTTACTTACGTAATCTTGATAAGTAATTGGCCCCGTTGCATTTAATAAACCACGCTGTTTGTCTATCAACGCAGTTTGTGCGGACAAACTCATCTTAAGGGTGTTAATATCAACATTGCCGGTAAATTCAGCGCTTTGAGTGCCAAGTAGCTCTACATCATCAGCTTGAATATCAACTTCACCAAGGTTAAGGCCTTCAAGTGGTTGCCAAGCTCTGGTTTGCATTGAAATGCCACAAAGGTTGTGTGCCAGTTCAGTTTCGGCAAGCGATGGTGCGCTAACTACGCTTAGCATCAATATGCCCCAGGTTTTGCTCATTTATCGACCTTAATACTGTGTGTTTAATATAATATACACATAATAAAGGAAAATAATGGCAATTACAGTAATTGACCTAATTAACTTAGTGAAAAATAGATATCTTATAAAATGACACGCTTTGAGAATTTACAACAATTTATAAACGCACAGCTTAATGCCAAGTCGCATACTTTAAACGCGATCACGGGTGATGCTAGCTTTCGCCGTTATTACCGTTTAAATCACGATAATAAGCATTTAATAGTGATGGACTCAGATCCGCAAAAAGTGAATAACGAACCTTATATTTCGCTAAACCAGGTGTTTGTTGAGCAAGGTTTTTTACTTCCTACAATTATTGCAAGTGATGAAAAGCAGGGCTTTTTTATTCTCAGCGATTTAGGGAGTACGCACCTAGCTGACATGCTTGATGATGCAAACCGCACCGAGCACTATCAAGCATTAATTAGCTTAAGTGCTCATTGGGCAAAAACGCCGGCAGCTTATGCTATGCAAGCGTATAACGAAGATTTTATAAAACTAGAACTTGATATATTTAGCCAGTGGTTAGTGAGTGACTTTATTAATGAGCCACTAAGCGCAGAGCAAAACGTAATGTGGCAAACAAGTTCAGCGCTATTAATAAAGGCCATGCGTGAGCAACCCACTGTTACCGTTCATCGCGATTACCATAGCCGTAATATTATGAACAGTAACGGCCAGTGGGCAATTATAGATTATCAAGATGCTGTACGCGGGCCGCTTTGCTACGACTTGGTATCGCTACTACGCGATTGCTACTTTAAACTGCCTCAACAAGAGTTAACAAGCTTGCTTGATTTTGCTTATCAAGAATTTACAGATCAAAATTTACTAGTTAACACTTCATTCGATGAGTTTAAATATTGGTTTGATTTAACCGGATTACAGCGCCACTTAAAAGCTGCGGGTATATTTTGTCGATTATATTTACGCGATGGTAAAACAGGTTATTTAGATAATATTTTACCGACGCTTGATTATATTATTGAAGTAGCGGCAAATTATCCAGAGCTTAAAGCATTGAGTGAGTGGACAAAAAATACCATAGTGCCAAAAGTAACTGAAAAGTTAACAAAGGAGCGCTCATGAAAGCGATGATTTTAGCGGCAGGGCGCGGGCAACGTATGATGCCGCTTACGCAAAATATGCCAAAGCCAATGTTAAAAGTGGCAGAAAAACCACTTATTGAGCACCATATAAATAACCTTAAAGCTGCCGGCATTACTGACATTGTAATAAACCTTGCGTGGCAGGGTGATAAAATAAAAGACTACTTTAAAGATGGCAGCCAATTTGGTGTAAATATACTTTACAGCCAAGAAGTTGAAGGTGGCCTTGAAACGGCTGGCGGTATAATTGAAGCGTTACCGTTGTTGGGTGACTCGTTCATTGTAGTAAATGGTGATGTATACACCGATTATGATGTAAGTGCGCTAATGCAACTTCATTTACAGCCCGGTGAGGCGCACATAGTGCTTATAGAAAATCCGCCACATAATCCTAATGGCGACTTTGCATTGAGCCATTTATCGGCCGAGAGTCAAAAATATACATTTTCGGGGATTGGCAGATATCAGGCTGATTTTTTTAAGGGATTAACGCAAGGTATTCGCCCTTTAGGGCCTATTTTACGTGAAAAGCTTAATGAACATTTAGTCTCAACTGAGCTCTATATAGGGCAGTGGGATGATATTGGTACACCAGAGCGTTTAAACCAATTAAACAAGCGCCTTGAGGCGTAATAACTCAATTTTTAAGAAGGCAGTATTATAGATGTGGGGAAAAATTCTCGGTTTTTGTTTTGGCTTTATGTTTGGCAAAATTTTTGGTGCCATTTTAGGTTTATACCTAGGTCATTTATTTGATAAAAGCTTAAAAAATAACTTTGATAAAGCAGGCGGCTTTTCTAGCTTATTTAGTGGTGACGACGTGAATGAGCGCCAAGCTTTGTTCTTTTCAAGCTGCTTTGCTGTTATGGGGCACATTGCGAAGTCGAACGGTCGAGTTAGCGAAGTACATATAAAAGCAGCTAACTTGTTTATGGATGAAATGGGCTTAAAGGGCGAAGAACGCCGCGAAGCCCAACATGCATTTCAGTCAGGTAAAGAGAGCGACTTTTCACTTAAAGAAACAGTACACGATTTTAAAGAACGCTTTGCTAAACGAAACGATCTAATACAGTTGTTTTTAGAAATACAAATTCAAATGGCATTTTCTGACGGGGTATTAGCCGAACAAGAAAAGCAGCTATTAGCAGAAGTAAGTAAACAGTTAGGTATTTCTAAAACACGTTTTGCATTTGTATTAAAGCGCTACCAAGCAGAGTTTAACTTTAGAAAGCAACAGCAGCAATTTAATCAGCAGCAACAAAACCAAGGTCAAAGTAGTAGTTACCGTGAAGGTTCTGGGCACCATGTACCGCCAAATAATAACATGAACCGTGCGCAAGCATTGGCGTTATTAGGTTTAAATAGCGATGCAACGCAGCGTGATATAAAAGTAGCGTATCGTAAACTTATGTCGCAACACCACCCTGATAAGTTAGTGTCGCAAGGCCTACCAAAACACATGATGGAACTGGCTGTTAAAAAGAGCCAAGATATTCAAGCTGCTTATGAGTATTTAAAAAAGTCGGCGTAAAAAACCGTCTATTTCTTTTGTTAGGCGTGCGTGTTGATCGGGTTGATCGCGCAGGCCAAACAACTGGCGTTGGCGGTAATCAAACTTTGCATTTCGGTTAACCCAGCGCTGACGATTTTTAAGGCTGATTAAAATGTCTGTGCTGTCATTTGCGTAGTAAATATCAAGCAAGGCGGGTGCAACAAGTGATGCCGTTTGGCTCAAGCTTTCGTTACGCTTAGCATTAGGTAAGTAACTGCTTAAACTGATAAATGCATCCAGTCTCTCATCAGGAAAATCTGCATAGTACTCCAGCAACACACCCGCACTCGTTCCTTGTGCTATAACAACTATATTACTCGAATCTTCCATAGCGGTTTGATACAGCGCATTAAAACGAGAAATGAGATTTATTTTATAGTTATCAAGTATGTCGTCAGTTACTTTTTCAATTGCATTAACGTAATGAGGCTCTTCTTTTACTTTTGCAGGCTGCGATTGGGCGTTTGCTGTTGTGTCGGGTGATGGAGGTTCCTCGGCGTTACTCGGCGCAGCTTCGGTTTCGCTGGGCGTTGTTTCTGCCATTTTACTAGTTTGCCAATCAATGTCGGGCACTGTCATTGCGTAGGTGCTGTAACCTAAATTATTAAGCTCTTTACGCAAGTAACTCATGCCTGAGTTATTGGTAGGTGAAGAGTGCCAATCGGGTATAAGTAATACTACTCCTCTAAAATCAGCGCTCATATATTCGCTATAAAGACTTAAAAATTCTGTTTCACCCGCTAATATTGGTTTTATTTCATCGCTTGGAAGAAGTCGCTCAATGTCGCTCTTTTCAATACTTGATAGGCTAGGTGGGGCAATATGTTCCGCCGCGCTGATAGGGTTAGCTAAAAGTAGCGCACAGCTGAGCTGTATATAAAAAGCACCTTTTAAAAACCGTGAAAATAGCATAACGCACCTAACTAATGACAATTAGTTAGGTATCGGCAAAGTTATCTAAAAGTTTAATAATTTACGACGTATTTGAGCCAGTTAAAATTCAGGCTCGGCTTCAAAAGTAAGTACTTGCTCAGTGGTTGGGTGCTTCAACTGCAGCATTTGTGCATGTAATTGTAAGCGAGGAGCGGCAGCAAGTGCCTCTTTATGGGCGTAAAGTCTATCACCTAAAATAGGATGACCAAGGCTTAACATATGCACACGTAGTTGATGCGAGCGACCTGTGATGGGGGTTAGCTCTACACGGGTTGCATTTTCTTCACGCTCAAGTATTTTAAAATGCGTAAGCGAAGGTTTACCTCTGTCGTGATCAACCATTTGCTTAGGGCGATTAGGCCAATCACAAATAAGGGGTAAATCTACGGATCCTGTTTCAGATTCAAGGTGTCCGTATACACGTGCTATATAACGTTTGGCTGTTTCGCGCTCTTGAAACTGCATACTTAAATGTCTGTGCGCGGCTTTATTCATGGCAAGGCAGAGTATGCCAGAGGTGGCCATATCTAAGCGGTGCACTATTCTCGCTGTTGGAAAAACACGATTAACGCGATTAATTAAGCTGTCGGCATGTTTAGGATCTTTACCTGGGACAGTTAATAACTCACTTGGCTTATTAGCGATAAGTAAGTCGTCATCCTGAAAAAGTATTGTTAAATACGGACTCATAGGGGGATTGTAGTTAACTAACACGGCCGACCTTAGTGATTTTGAAGGGCGCTATTTTAGTAGAGCAAGCCAACAGGCTCAAGTAAAAGTTTTGCTATATTGTTTCAACTAATAATCTAAGTCTTAGGCTCCTTTAAAGCGCTTTTATAGTTTGATTTCTCGAGTTGTTAATAGTCGATATTCACCACTAGCCAAGTTTTCATCTAGGATAATTCCCGCAATTTGCTCGCGATGTAGCTCAACTACTTTGTTGTCTACCGCGTAAAGCATACGCTTAACTTGATGATACTTACCTTCACTTATTGATAAACGCAGTCCGTAATTAGCAAGTCTCTCAGCTATAGCGGGGCGGGTTAAATCTTTTTCGTTATGCAGCATGACACCTGTTCGCAATTGCTCAAGGGCTTCATCGGTAATCGGCTCTTGGGTTTCGACGAGGTAGGTTTTAAATTTATTGCTTTTAGGTGACGTGATTTTATGTGACCAATTGCCATCATTAGTAATAATAACTAACCCTGTAGTATCTATATCAAGGCGACCTGCCACGTGAAAGTCGCTCATATTTGGCTCATCAAGTAAGTCAAAAACAGTTTTATGTAGCTCGTCACTGTTAGCACATACATAGCCAACAGGTTTATTTAGCATGTAATAGCGCTTACCTAAAAATACCAAAGGCGTACCTTGGTGCAGTACTTCATCTTGCTGGGCTAGCTGAAAATTATGTGATGTGATTACTTCGCCATTAACGCTTACTTCTTTTCGCTTTATAGTAGCGCGGGCTTGCGTGCGCGGTATTTCAGCTAAGTGGCTAATAAATTTATCTAAGCGGCAAGGGAATTTCATTTTGGTTCACATTTTTAGTCGGCTACAATGGGCGCGATTATAGCCGATAGTGAAATACCATGACAGTGCACAGCACACAAATTTTAAGCCTTTACCAAGCAAAAATAGACACAGGTGAACTGTGTTTTGATGCTGCGCAGCAAAATGCAGTGGAAGCTTTAAATACGCTAAGCGAGCAACTTCAAGCACATACATCATGGTGGCAAAAAGCGCCCTTAATAAAAGGTGTTTATTTATATGGACCCGTAGGGCGAGGTAAATCCATGTTGATGGATTTATTTTATAAAAACTTACCTATTGAGCAAAAGCAGCGGCTGCATTTTCATCATTTTATAGCGCAAGTGCATGCCCAACTTACGCAGCTACAAGGTCAAAAAAATCCATTAACTCTGATTGCAAAACAGTGGGCTAAAAATATTCGAGTACTGTGTTTTGACGAATTTTTTGTGAGCGACATTGGCGATGCTATGGTTATGGCGAGATTGTTCAATGCGTTGTTTGAACAAGGTGTTGTGCTGGTGGCCACATCGAACGCAAAGCCAGAGCAGCTTTATTACAACGGCCTGCAACGAGCGCGATTTTTACCTACTATCGATTTAATTAATAGTCACTGCCATATAATTAGCGTGGCGGGGGAGAGCGATCACCGTTTTAGATATGGTAAAAATAGTCGTCACTATTTTATTAATTTATCAAATCACGATTTTGAAAATGAGTTTTTAGCTTCTTATGCAGAGGTAACATATAGAAATACAATTAGTGTACATGGCCGCAATTTACCTTATTTATTAAAAGCAGATCACGCCTTGATGATTGATTTTATGGCGCTATGCTCAGGCCCACGCAGTGCTAGCGATTATATGTTTTTAGCAACGCAATTTGATGTGTTATATGTATCGAACGTGCCGAAAATGGGTGTTAAAGCAACGGGTAAAATTATTGTGCATGGTATAGAAGATAGTTATCAACGCGAAAAACAAACGCTTGATGAGCACACCTTTGACGACGAAGCTCGGCGCTTTATTGCGCTAGTGGATGAGTTTTATGATTGCCATAAGTCACTGGTGATAAACGCAGAAACCGATATTGAACATCTATATAAAGGTAAAAAGCTGAGCTTTGAATATGCGCGAACACAGTCGCGCATAGTCGAAATGCAAAATTGGTAACGCTTTAATATATATTGTAGACGAGCTTGTTTATGTGAGAAGCGCTGATAGCTATTCATTGCCTTACTAAAGCGCAATGCCTCTTAAAATCCTTGCGAATAAATCACTTAAAACCATATTGCACAAAGAGAAGCAAAAGAGGAGTAAATGAGAAGATATAAAACAATAGTAATTATGTATTTCTACTTCTACTTCTACTTCTACTTCTACTGTAGTGGCATAGTTAATTTGGCCACCCATTAAGAAAGAAATGTTATGCTGATAAGCATACAAATTTGGGTGAAAAAATGACGAAATTAAAACGTGCAACGTATTCTGCAGCAATCAAATTAGAAACAGCTCAGCTTGTAGTTGACCAAAGTTATACTCAAGAAGAAGCAGCCAAAGCGATGGGTGTGGGTAAATCAACCGTTAGTAAGTGGGTTACTCAATTAAAGCAAGAGCGTAATGGCCAGCCACCATCGGCTTCGCCAATGACGCCCGAACAAATTGAAATCCGCGAACTTAAAAAGCAAATCCAACGCATTGAATTAGAAAAGGAT
>NZ_JBBMQZ010000042.1:0-15500 GCF_038900275.1 Pseudoalteromonas sp. AS71
TGGGTAGTAGTTACATTATTAAAATCCCCAAGCACGGTATCTTCATTGGCTAAAGCCATTGAACTTGCATGGTCTGATTGTTTCCAATCACGGGTTTGTTGTTGATGACAAGATTGGCATTCATCGTTTGCAATCGCTGAAAAACAACTGCATAAAAAAAGAATACTAAATAAGTGTTTTATTATATTTATCATTACAAATGCGACTTGCCTTGTTCAGTTAAAAACTTATCCCAAAAAATTAAGTAGTCATCAGGAGTAATTGTGGGAGACAAGCCTCTTAACGTCATCTGTGTAAGGTAGTGCTTTTTAAAAAAATCATCCCAATATGCTTTAACTTCTGGCGTTTCATCAATCATCCCTTGATCATTAGTCTCTTTTTGCCAGCGTTGAAGCTCTTTTCTCATGGTTAATAATTGCTCTTCATAATTCTTATTCAGTGCCAAATTATTCACTTCATCTGGATCATTAAATGTATCGTAGAGCTCTTCAATCGGCCTAGTGGGAGCAAAGAAGAGTGCCTGCTCATCAGTTAACAAACCTTTCGTGTACATTGATTCCATAAGCGCCAATACGGGATATTGCAGATGTTTGTAAGCATTAAAGTCGTTATATGGTTTTTCGGGATAAAAGTTTTTAATATATTTAAAGCGAAGATTTCGCACAGCCCGTACTCTGTCATCTGTCTCGTCGGTCCTATCTTTATGAGCATAAATATAATCTCTTTTTTGTTTGTTTTTTCCTAAAAATATATGCCCTTCTACGTAATCAGGAACCTTTAAGCCAACCAAATCAAGCGTTGTAGGCATGACATCAATTAAGCTAACTAGCTCATTATTAACTTGATTAGGCTCAATACCTTTTCCCCAAACAATAAGAGGCACTCTTAGCCCTCCATCGTATAACCACTGTTTATCACGCAGCATTGCACGCCCATGATCTCCAAAAATAAAAACGATTGTATTGTCTAGTACACCGGCTTTTTCAAGCTCAGAAAATAAATTACCGACCTTTTGATCTACAGTTTGTATTGTTTCTAAGTAAAGAGCCCAATCCCGGCGCGTAATATCATGGTCAGGGTAATAACTCGGAATTTTAACTTTTGAGGGATCAATAGGATTTTTTTTATCTGCAATAAAAGTACGGTGGGCTTCGCTATAATTAATTTGTGCAAAAAATGGCTGCCCGGAATACTCTTTTATATAAGTCTGCCATGCGGGCCGCTCTAAAAGCTTAAGATCCGTAGGGGCATGCGTATAAGCGCCTCCAGAGTATTTAACTTCGCCATCTTGGGCATCAAAAGCATTTATAGTGGTAGAAAAGTTAAAATCCGTTTTTTGTTTAGGACCCATCAATAAGTTTACATAACCAGCTTCACGCATAAATTGTGAAGTCATTTTAATATTCTCTGGTAAATAATAACCATCATCTAAGTGACTTCTATGGTTTTGCGCGCCTATGCTTGTAGCATGCATACCAGTAAAAAAAGCAGAACGTGCGGTAGAACAAACTGCCGCAGTGGCGTATGCGTGATTATAACGAATCCCCTCGTTTGCAAGTCTATCTAGGTTAGGTGTTTTAACTTCTGGAGTACCATATGCAGATAGATCTAAAGAAATATCTTCGAGTACCAACCAAATTATATTTGGTTTATTACTATCACTAGCACTTTGTGCGTCTGCTTTGTTAATAATAGCAGCGAAAATCAATACTAATGCCGTAAGTGCATATTTATAAGATTTCATTTTAGGCTCTTTAAACGTATAGATTGAAGTTCAATATCTTGAAGCTTTTGTTCCAGTAACTGAACTTTATCTGGGTATTTAGCCGCAAGATTGTGTAGTTCAGATGGGTCAGTATCAAGATCAAATAATTGAGGCGCTTTTGAAGTACCTGGGTCAATATTTTTTTTTGCTTTCACCCACGCTACATCTTTTTCGGTTGGCCTTATATACTTCCAACTATTCTCTCTTAAACCTTTTGCATGGGGAGTTTCTTGCACTAAGGTTTTACGAGCCAATTTACTTGCATCAAAAAGCGGTAATAATTTATTTTGGCTATCAATCGCCTCCGTCTCTTCCAAAGGCACTCCTAATAACTCAGCTATTGATGCGTATAAATCAATTTGGCTAAATAGAGAATTACTCACACCCGGTTTAACTCTATTAGGATAGTGAACAATAAATGGAATACGGGTTCCAGCTTCGTAAATACTGTACTTGCCACCACGGTATGGGCCATTTTGTTTATGAGTTCCAATACGCTTTAATGCTTCGTCATCATAGCCATCTGTTAAAACAGCACCATTATCGCTAGTAAAAATAACCAAAGTATTATCTAGTAAATTTAACTCTCTGAGTTTTTCCACCACTTGCCCTGTGGTCCAATCCATCTGAACGATTGAATCACCTCGAGCCCCCATGTTTGTTTTTCCCCTAAACATTTCATTTGGCAATCGAGGAACATGAATATCATGGAACGAAAATAGTAGAAAAAATGGCTGTTGACTTGATTTTGAAATGAATTGCTTTGCTTTATCTGATAAGACTGTATTAAATTCTTCATCGCGCCATTCTGCAGACTTTCCACCTTGCATCCACCCAATTCGACTAATGCCATTTACGATGGTCTTGTTATGCTGACTATCTGCCGCCTGCCTTAAAATCTCAGGATTTTCATAACCTGTAGGGCGCTTTCCTATTTTCTTATTGTAATTAACAAATAAAGGATCTGATTTTTCTAAATTCACAACATCATGATTCTCAAGAAAAACAGAAGGGACTCTATCTCCTGTGGCTGGAATCAGAAAACTATAGTCAAATCCAACTTCTAGTGGGCCAGGCTTAACATTTTCATTCCAATTTACTGGCGTATTACCATCACCGAGGCCTAAATGCCATTTACCAACAATACCTGTTCGATACCCTGCTGTTTGCAGCATTTTTGGTAATGTTTTTTGTACTTCAGAAATAACTAGCGGGGCATCACCTTTAAGTATGCGAATGTTTTTTCTAAAAGCATGCTCACCGGTCAGTAATGAATATCTTGATGGAGAGCATGTTGCGGCAGAGCTATGCGCATCAGTGAATCTAATACCATTTTTCGCTAACGCATCGATGTTTGGAGTGTTGACCTCAGTAGCACCATAACTACTTAAATCTCCCCACCCAAGGTCATCAACATAAAACAAAACAATATTTGGTTTTTCCGCACTATTTTGCGCCTCTTTTGCATAGGCATCCGAATAAAAAGTGTTGAAAATCCCAATACTAAATAACCCCAATACTAAAAGTTTATTTGGTAACATTCGAATAACCTCAAATTATATGTGTGAAATAACCAGTAACAGCTTTTAAATAGAAACCTTAAAATCCTAGCTAAAAATCAAGGAGATTAATTTTTAGGCTTCATATTAATGAACCAACAAAAAAAATCAACAAAAATGGCAACGATATCCTTTCAAAAGTCAAAATGAGCCATTAACAAAAACACTTATAACCCTCTCTAAAACCACTATTAATCAACTGTTATTGTGTATTAGTTGTTATTTATTGACCATAATTGTTAAATATTATTGGAAAAGCTTAAGCTTGTACGTTACGATTAGGAATCAAATAAGGACAACGCAATCCCTTCTCGGTTTGGTTGATATTCAATCGATAAAGTAAGGCGATCACACACAATACAATAATGGTTAATGGGTAACTAAGATGAAAAGTCACTTTAAATTAAACGCCATATCAGCTGCAATAATCTGCACATTTGTTTCAGGCATTTCTGTAGCTGAAGAAAACACTGATGAAAAAAAGAAAGTCGATAAAAAAGAATCCGACGTTGAGGTTATCACTGTAACCGGCTTTCGAGGTAGCTTGCAGCGTGCAATGAACAATAAAAGGTTCTCTGAGGGGGTTACAGATTCAATCCATGCGGAGGATGTAGGTAAGTCAACAGACCAAAATATTGCAGATGCTCTCTCTCGTGTTACAGGGGTTACAGTTCAGGAGTCTAATGGTGAAGGTACTAAAATATCGGTCCGTGGTGCTAATTCTAATTTAAATAATATTTCAATGAACGGAGTTACCCTAACAAGCGGGCTTTCAGGATCAGGTTCTAATGCATCAGCAGAGCAAGGTGTTGATTTAAGTTCATTTTCATCTGATATTCTATCGTCGATTGAAGTGCAAAAAACAGCATCAGCAGATCAAGATGAAGGCTCTCTGGGTGCAAACGTTGTATTGAAAACCATTAAACCATTATCTTTAAAAAAGCCGATACGCAGTATAGAACTTCAAGGTCGTTATAACGATTACTCTGAAGATGCAAACCGAAAAGTCTCCGCTTCTTTTTCAGATAAATACCTTGATGACTCATTAGGTGTTATTTTCACTTTCGCTGATGAAACTCAAAATACTCGAAGAGATGAGTATAGTGCTAGTTGGGATGATGAGATTCATAGCGCTAAAGCAGGCAAAGCTAGAGATTTTTCGACAGGACAAATTATTACAGAAGAAAGTGAGTTTTTATCTCAAAGTTCACAAAGTTACGGTTTAAATTTAGATAAACGAGATAGGCAGTCTATAACCTTAGGGTTACAGTATCAACCAACTGCTGATACCGACATCCAATTAGATCTTACCCACTCTAATCAGGAGGTTACATTAGATAATCATCAATATGATCTGCAAATTTTATCAAACTTAAAAAATAAAAACAGTGATCCGCAAGAGGATTGGTGGACCATAAACAATGAGAATCATACATTGGTTAAGCGCCTTGATCGTTCAAATCGCGGTCGAGTATTTCGCCTTAAAGGTGGCTCTGAAATTAAGAACAATATCGGAACACTTAGCATAGACCATCATTTTACAGATAACTTTTCTGGTAAACTAATAGCTGGTTATTCTAAAACAAGCCAAGACTCACTCCCCAACGCTAGAGTTATGTTAGCAGGTAAATCTAACACAAATAAATTACCAATAACATCAAATGATCCAAATGAAGTAACTTTACAGCCGCAAGGTTACGATTGCTCAAGTGGTAGCTGTCAAATTATCGCTAATAAAGGCTTTATCCAATTTCCAGATGGCATCACCGACCCATCTTTTGGTTTAGCACCAGGAAGAACAAATCCACTCGACATCCAAAACTTTCGAGTAGGGAATGTATCTAATGATGAGGATCATAATTCAGATATCAATAAGTCTCTATTCCTAGATTTTGACTGGAATGTAGATTATTTGGGCGTTACTAAGGTTGAGTTTGGAGGAAAGTATTCAAAGAGAGTTAAAGATGTTTACTCCCTTACAACTAAAATTCTAAACAACTCGGTAGTAGTTGACGCTAATGGAGACGAGCTAAGTATCGGAGGTCTAACAGATATAACAATGGCCGATCTATTAGTATCCAATGATTTTCCTGTAAATAACTTTATGGATGGTATTGCAGATCCTAATCAAGTCCACTTTTTAGATGGATGGGGAATAGTAGACCCATTCAAAGCGCTTGCTTTAGCAACCGATAGTGAGTCGGGTTTAGATGTAAAGCCACAACCTGATGAATCTGCATCAAGAATTATTGAGCAAGAAGTAAATGCACTATATGGCAAAATTAATTTTGAATACTTTGATGGACGCCTAACCGGTAACATTGGTCTTCGCTACGTAAAGACAGAAACCAACGCAGAGGCGTTTAATAAAATTCAGTTCCAAAAAACGCCGATTCTTTACGACTTCTACGATTTAATCTATAACCGAGGGCTAGCTAATGGTAATTTGCCTGTATGTGATTTTGAACCTCAGTACCCTAATGATGATGTAACTCAAACACCATCAAACCTTCCAGCTTCTGGCTCTTGTGCAGCATGGCAGCTTATGTATAACTATGACATGAATGATCCATCTACTTTCCCTGATTTTGTTAATCGTGATGGTGATACTTATCTAGCACCATCGGCTTTAAATTCAAGCAACCCTAACTATATTTTACAAGTAGTCTACAACGACGATGGTAGCGTTCAACACGTGCTTAATAATGGCGTATCATCATTAGATGGACGCTCAACAGAAAATCCTGATTTAGCAGCATGGCTTGACCGCTCGACTATCGATGAGTTTATTGACCCTGCAACAGGCCAACCTCTAGGTTTAAAAGCAGGCCTTCGCTCTAAACGCGCAAAAGGCTCGGCTAGCAACGATATTTTTCTTCCTAGTTTAAATCTAAATTATAAATTTAGTGACGACTTCATCGGCCGTTTCTCGGTTTCAAAAACAATGTCTCGTCCTACTTTCGACTCGACTACGCCAGGGGCTAATATTGATGAAAAATACGTTAGTGCTTGGGGAATAGGCAAAGCGAATAATGTAGCTCTAAAACCTCTAGAATCTACTAACTTAGATCTTTCTTTTGAATGGTACTTTAACAACTCTGGTTTAGTTTCTGTTGCATTTTTTCATAAGGACATGACAAATTTTGAAGAGAATATAACCGAAACCTATATTTGGAAGGATATCCGAACAGACTACGACTTGTCGTCAGTCGACTCAATCTATGATGTACTCGTAGAGCCAACGCTAAAAGAGGATGCCGACGGTAATCCTATTCCTGATACGCAAAATTCTCAACTTAATCAATATGAAGAAACACCAGGCACACCTTTAGATGAAAGTGGTAATACTTGTATGCCTGATAGAGTTGCTCACATTGAATTACAAGACTCATTAATAGCTAATTGTCACACTGTAAAATTAGCAACCGTAAGAAATGGTAAAGGAGCGACAACTCAAGGCATTGAAATAAACTATACACAAAACTATGATTTCCTACCTGGTGCATTATCAGGCCTAGGCTTAAGTGTAAATTATACATACGCAGAGTCGGAGAAGGACATTGAAGTTAGTGCCGTTTCAGGTATTTCAGTAGCACCATTACCTCAAGCTTACACGCCAAAACATTCAGCTAATACAACTGTTTTTTGGGAGAAAGACGATTTAATGCTGCGCCTTGCGCATCGTTATAGTTCAGTACAACTTGTAAACGATAACTTTGCATTTGGCCAAGGTGTTGCGTGGTTAGATTCAACAAGTAAGTTGGATTTTAGTTCAACTTATAAAATTAATGATAATTTTACGCTTAGCTTTCAGGCGCTTAACCTCACAGACGAAACAAATAGAACTTTTCTAACAAGTAGGAATTATATAATTGATGGAGAAGTTTATGATGAGGGTAATGCCCTTGATCAATCGGTAGATACAAGCAGAACTATTTCTGAATACCGTACTGGTCGTCAATATAGAATAGGCATAAGAGCTTCATTCTAACTACTGACATAGTTTCAATTATTTAAATGGGCTTAGTTTGCCCATTTAACTTTAGGCAGATATTTATGAACTTCAAAATTAATTCTTTATGTTTTTTCACTTTAACAGTGCTTTTAGCAACAAGTGCACACGCAAAACTTACCAATGATGATAAGAAACAAACAGAGCAAGTAAACACAACTGCTTTAAATAATCAAAAACCGAATATTGTAATATTTTATGTAGACGACCTTGGTTACGGTGATTTAAGCAGTTACGGTATGAAACAAGCTCAAACCCCAAATATTGATGCATTAGCAGCTGAAGGGATACGTTTTACTGACGCGCACAGTTCTGCTGCGACATGTACACCTTCTCGATATTCATTGTTAACCGGCCAATATGCCTTTCGCAATAATGCAGCAATTTTACCAGGTGATGCTCCGCTTATCATTGATCATACTAAGCCTACACTACCTAAAATGTTGCAAAAAGCAGGCTATAAAACGGGTGTTGTAGGTAAATGGCACTTAGGGCTTGGTGATGGCTTTGTTGACTGGAATAAAGCTGTAAAGCCAGGGGCAATAGAGCTAGGATTTGATTACAGCTTTTTAATCCCTGCGACAGCAGATCGAGTACCCACTGTATTTTTAGAAAATCATCACGTAGTTAATCTAGACCCGAATGACCCAATAACGGTTTCATATGAAAAACGTATAGGGAGCCGCCCTGTCGGTACAGAGCACCCTGAGCTACTCAAAATGTCAGCAGATCTTCAACATAGCAATACCATTGTTGATGGTGTTAGCCGCATTGGTTGGATGGCTGGCGGAAAGTCTGCAGAGTGGAAAGATGAAGAATTTCCTTTTGTTTTTACCAACAAAGCAATTGAGTTTATTAACAGCAGTAAGAGTGAACCATTTATGCTGTTTTTTCCATTCAGTGATATTCACGTACCTAGAGTTCCAAATAAGATGTTTGCTGGTAAGTCAGGCATGGGGCCAAGGGGTGATGCAATATTGCAAATGGATTGGATGTCGGGACAGATTATTGATGAGTTAAAAAAACAAGGTTTATATGACAACACGCTTATTATATTTTCTAGCGATAACGGCCCTGTAATGGATGATGGCTATGCAGACCAAGCCGAAGAGCTACGAGGAGATCATGATCCAGCGGCAGGTTATAGAGGTGGAAAATATAGTGCATATGAAGCCGGAACACGTGTACCTATGATTATTACTTATCCTATAGGAATTAAAAACAATGGGGATAGTAATGCATTAGTTAGTCAAATAGATATTTATAAATCACTCGCTGAATTAGCCGGTGTTAAGCTAGACAACAGCGAAGCAATTGATAGTGAAAATATGTTGCCAGCTTTTTTAGATGCTAAACAGAGTGGACGTACAGATATGCTTGAAGAGTCATTTACTTTGGCAATTCGCAGTGGAAAGTGGAAATACATAGCGCCATTTAATGGGACCACTCCCGACTGGCTTGCAAACAAAACCGCAATTGAAAATGGCTTAAAAACTGAACCACAGTTATTTGATTTATCAAAAGACAGAAATGAGCAACACAATGTGGCAGATAAATACCCAAAATTAGTATTTTCGCTACAAGCTAAGATAAATAAAATTAAAGCCCGTAAGTAATAAATTTAAAAGATGCCGAGGTTGACTATAGGTAGTTAGTCTCGGCTATTTAAAAGCAGTCAACTTACGCTTATTCAGACTAATTTAATTGGTTATTTCATAATATAAAACAGTTTTACTAGCTGAAATCCACCCCTACTTCGCTTACGGATATCACTTTTAATCTTGTTACTATACTTATAAAAATCAGCGATATAAATAATCTAATTACTAAAAACATTGTATTTACTTAAAAATATAAAAGACAAACTCAAAACAGGAGGGATAACGTTATCCTATCCGTTTTTATATTTTAAAATACAAATTATGAGGAAAGTTAATGAAATTAGACATATTCGATTCTAGTGTGTTTGTAGCTTATGTATTAGGACTACTAATACTCGCGTTATGGATATCAAGAGAAAGCAAACAGAAACAAAAAAACACTGAAGATTATTTTTTAGCCTCTAAGTCTCTTCCTTGGTGGGCAATTGGTGCATCATTAATTGCATCAAATATATCTGCAGAACAGATTATTGGAATGTCAGGCTCTGGTTTTGCAATAGGTATGGCTATCGCATCGTATGAATGGATGGCTGCAATAACACTATTAATTGTCGGCAAGTATATGCTGCCTATTTTTTTAGAAAATAAAATTTTTACTATGCCCCAATATCTTGAACAGCGCTTCGACAGCAAAGTTAAAACTGTTTTAGCTCTTTTTTGGCTTGCCGTGTATGTGTTTGTTAATTTAACGGCTGTGTTATGGCTAGGCGGGCTTGCAATAGAAACAGTTGCAGGTGTTGATTGGATGTACGGCATGATTTTTTTAGCGCTATTCTCTGTAGCATACTCTTTATATGGAGGTCTAAAAGCAGTTGCTTACACCGATATATTACAGGTAGTCCTTTTGGTATTCGGTGGCCTATTCTTAGTTTATTTAGCATTAGATGAAGTATCTAGCGGGCAAGGTGTGCTTGCAGGATTCGGTATTTTAACTGAGCAGCTACCTAATCACTTTGATATGATTTTAAGCCCAGATAACAGTAATTATATGAGTTTACCTGGTATATCTGTTTTAGTTGGTGGCATGTGGATAATGAACCTTAGTTATTGGGGGTTTAACCAATATATTATTCAAAGAGCTTTAGCAGCAAAAAGTATTAAGGAAGCCCAAAAAGGCATTGCATTTGCCGCATATCTAAAACTACTAATGCCAATAATAGTTGTACTACCAGGGATTGCCGCAGTTGTGTTACACCCACAGTTAAGTTCACCAGATCAAGCCTACCCATCAATGATGGAATTAATGCCCTCGGGTATTAAAGGACTTGTTTTTGCTGCTCTAGTCGCCGCTGTAGTTTCCTCATTAGCCTCTATGACAAATAGCATATCAACTATATTTACAATGGATATTTATTCAAAGTTTCAGCCGGGAAAAGCTCAAAAGCACTATGTGAAAGTAGGCCGACTTGCAGCTTTAGCTTCATTAATTATTGCTTTAATAGTGGCAGAGCCGCTACTAGGTAAATTTGATCAAGCCTTTCAATATATACAGGAATTTACAGGATTTTTCACTCCGGGTATTGTTGTAATATTTTTAATGGGGATGTTTTGGTCAAAAGCGAGTTCAGCCGGTGCATTAGCTGCAGGTGTTGGCTCCGCATTATTTTCCCTGATTTTAAAATTCGCATACCCTGAACTCCCTTTTATGGATCGCGTTGGTATTGTCTTTTTATTATGCCTAGTTATCTGTGTAATTGTCTCTTTACTAATAAAAGATAAGGGCGTAAGCGAAAGTGTGGATTTAAAAGAGATAAGCTTTGCGACTGAGACTAACTTTAACATAGCGACCCTAGGTGTCGTAATAATCCTAACAGCGCTATACGCTGTATGGTGGTAAAAATTAAATCGTAAGATTTAAACAAGTGTGTATGTCAAATCAAAGTCACTCATAATTTGAGTGGCTTTTTTGGTTTTAAGGAGAGTATTCACGAAGAAGTAAGATTAAACTATAAACTAGTAAATTAACGTCCTTTCCTCTCGAACGTTGTTGCTTAACTTAAGAGTTCAAGATACGAGCAAAAGTTATTTATTTTTGAAATATGGCAATTTATTAACTTCAATACACTTTAAAAATAACTTGGTTTGTAAATTAAGTATAGTTAAGTGGTAATCAGGTAAACTGTTAAAACGTCTACTTTGTACCAATGTAGCTCGGATAAGCGAAGCGCCATCCGACACAGTAAAATACTTTGCTAATTGTTATCCATATTTTATGTAGTTGAGTGGCTGGAGAGTGCCAATTGCAGCCATTCCGGTATAACTCGTTTCTGCCCCAAGACGTGTTAAAGTAATTACTCTATAGGTCGGCTTTGAGCGAAAACCGGTCATTGAAATTGGCTAAATCTTAGAGTTAATTGATTGGTCAAACTGCTCTTTACTCATATATTTATGAAAATGACCGGCGCGTGCATATTGTTCTATTTAACTTTTCTTTAAAGTTTTAGAAAACTTAGTGATAGTAATACCTTAGGTTATTTGTTAAAACTATATAAAGTAGACAAATGAGCGTTTAGTCGGCAGGAATATGCGCGATGAGTGCACTATTAAATTGTAAGCACCCTGAGTAAAAATTAAACACTGAAGTATCATCAAGGAATAGAGATGGAAGAAGCAAAAGTTACCTTTTACCGCTTTGATAAATGTGGCTTATTTGAGTATGGAGCGGAAGAATCTAAACTGGGTGAACTTCACGATTTTTTAAATCAGCTGATGGTATGGGTTCAAAGGAATGGTAAGCCTCTTGATGAAACTTGCACCTATGCGATAGAGGAAAGCGAGGATGTGAGTAGAACATTTTGCTACGACATTGTGAAGAATGGTGTTACAGGCGACTTCCTTCTTACGACATGGAATGAAACTCCATCTTATGAAGGAAAAGTTGCAGCTGTAAACTCAAAAGGTAAATTTGGTGAAGCCAAAGTTGAGTTTACAAAGCTCCCCAAAGACAGTATTCCTGGCTATGCGACTTACTTCTGGATTGTTCCGTCTAAAAATGTATTTGCCTCTATTAGGTTTCAGCATGTTTTGAACGGGAAGAAAAATTTTGATAAGTATTTTAAAGAATTCATATCAAAATTTAGTGAATACGTTGTGTTAGGAAAAAGTGAGACATCAGACTTTCAGATTATTGGATATGCTGAAAAAGAAGATGATGACCCACTAAATCTTTATGCATACCTAAAAACGTCCATTTTGAGGAAGCCAGGTCAGACTGATTATATCGTTAATAATTTTCCAAAAATTAGGAAAATCACTAGACATAATTGTCTATCACCTAAATTAGCAAGTAGTCAAGATCTCTGGCAAAAAGCACTTCAAGGCCTTGGGCTTAAAAAGCAGAAAAAACTGAATTCTGATGTCAACTTTTCTTATGAGTTCTCATTTAAACCAAGTAAGGATGAACTTACTGAAATGATTAAAGAATGGGAAGCCAATCATGATTCTAAATGGGATGATATTGGCTTCACATTGACAGGAGAGCAAAATCCGCGTTGGTTGAGTAACTCGCTAGCACGAGATACGTTTGAACTTGATGTAAAAAGGGTCAATGATGAAGTGGTTGATGCTCAAAGCATATTGGATCAAGTTACAGAAAAACGAGACTTGATACTGGCACTATTAAAGTAAGGTTCCGTGATGAATATTTACATAAAAGTAGTTGGAGTAATAATTTTTGTTGGCATTGTCGTAGCTTCAGCTCTTCTTGGTAAACATATTCCATTCAAAGAACAGATGCCAATCTATGATGGTCTTAGAAGTACATCATCAATAATTTTTGCTGTAATGGGCGCATGGATTGCACTTCTTTATCCAAGTAAGTTATCCAAAGCCTTTGGAAAAAAGGCGTATGATGAGAAGAAAGATGATATAGAACAAATCAATAGGTTATTTAGGCCGTTAATTTACTCAACAGTAATATTAATGGTCGTAATTAGTATGTCCTTTGTCGTTCCTTTGGCAAAGCAGATTGAATCATTGCTTCAATACAAAGAAATATTTCGCTCTCTTAGTTTCGCTATAATCGGCTTACTGACATTCGTACAATTCTGGTCATTAATTTTGACACTAATACCTGGTGATAGCATTAAAGATGATTTAGATGAGGTAAAACAAAGAGAAGAAATGTTAAATAGAATGCGTCCAGGCAAAAAGGGCACTAACAAGTAAATCCATGTGACGCCTACGGCGCACCTGATTTAGACGTTTAGCACTCAATAGCGTTGTAAGATTTTCAAAGTACTTTGAATCATATCAGCACTTTTTCCTGTCATATATGCGGTTACAATCACGCCTTCTTTTAGTAAACAAATAGTATTTAAAAGATCTTCTGAATTATTAGTTAATTTACTTTTAATAAGTTGACGTACTTGATCTTTATGGTAACGACAATAACAAGATATTTCACTTTTTGGATCGCTAAACTCAGCCGATGTATTTATAAAAAAACAACCTCTAAAATCACCCAGTTCAGGTTCATTTCCTATAAACCAGCTTTGTAATGATGCAAAAAGTACATTAATTAATTCTTGATCATTTGTGGTCTTTTCTAATTTAGATTTTAACCAATTTATAAAAATGAAGTGTCTTTTTCCCAGCGTCGCAATGACTAAATCATTTTTCCCATCAAAATGACTGTATAAGGTTTTTTTTGCAATACCTGATACTTTTATAACTTCATTTATTCCAATTGAGTTAACGCCATGTTGATAAAACAGCTCTAATGCGGTTTTTAATAACAACTCTCGCTTTTGATTCATAATAAGCTCCATAAAATTATCAATATAATATTGACATGAGTAGAACGAGTTGTCTACACTAACAAGGTAGACAGGTTGTTCTACTTTTTTTGTGAGGTATTTATGAATCGTTATTTATTAGCTGTAATTGCTGGTTTTGGTGCATTTATTGCAATTGGTTTATTGTCATTAACTGAAACTAATTTTAATGATATTGTTTTAATAATGGCTCCATTTGGTGCAACTACTGTACTTGTGTTTGGAGTGCCAGATAGCCCATTAGCTCAAGCCAAAAATGTAATTTTTGGGCATTTAATTACTGCCTTTATTGGAATATTATTTTATCAATATGTAGATGTAACACCGTTAACAATAGCTTTAGCAACAGGTTTAGGAGTTACGAGTATGTTAGTTTCAAAAACCACACATCCACCTGCGGGAGCTAATCCAATTTTAATAATGCTTTCAGGGCAAAGTTGGTTATTTTTGGTGACGCCAGTATTAATTGGCTCTATAGTTATCGTTTTGGTGGGTAAAGGGCTTCAAAAGCTTCAAAGCCATTACTTTAAATCAGAGTGCTAATACGGCGTTAAATGCCTAAATAAAATATATCGCATTCAGGAAGAATAATTATGAATCTATGCAGTATCCTCGGTATTGAAAAGCCAATAATTCAAGCTCCAATGGCTGGAGTACAAAACTGGGAGTTGGCTGCAGCAGTATCAAACTCTGGTGGGCTTGGCTCTATTCCTTGTGGAATGCTGACTAAAGATCAGGTCTTATTCGAGATTATAAATTTCAGAAAACACTCAAATAAAACTTACAACTTAAACTTTTTTTGTCACAAAATGCCTGAGATAAATCATCAGACACTTGAAGCATGGGAAGAGCAGCTTTTACCGTACTACGAGTCTTTTTCGATCAAGCCTCTAAACGAAATTTCTGGCTTAAGGGTTCCTTTTGATGCAAACCTTGCTGATGCAATAGAGCCCCATAAACCACCAATACTTAGCTTTCATTTTGGTCTTCCATCCGCAGAGCTTGTAACAAGAATAAAGTCATGGGGAACAGTTATAATTTCTTCAGCTACGACCAAGGAAGAAGGAGTGTGGCTAGAGGAAAATGGAGCTGATATTGTCATTGCTCAGGGCTATGAAGCTGGAGGTCATAGAGGTATGTTCATGACTTCGGACGCATCAACTCAACTTCCGACGTTAGAACTTGTAGCTTGCTTAAAACATGAATTATCTGTACCAGTTGTTGCTGCAGGTGGAATAGCTACAAGCACAGATATCAAAGAAATGATAAGGCTAGGTGCGTCAGGAGTTCAAGTTGGAACTTCTTACTTGTTATGCGATGAGGCGAAAACAAGTGCTATTCACAGGCAAGCAATAAAATCAAAAAACAGCGTAACCGCTTTAACTAATATATTCTCAGGTCGATTGGCGAGAGGTATTACTAATAAAATAATGAAAGAGTTAAATTTTATTACGAGTAAAGCGCCAGAGTTTCCTTATGCATCTATAGCTATTGGTCCTTTGAGATCAAAAGCTGAATCCCAAGGTAAATCAGATTTTACTCCACTGTGGTCAGGTACTGACCGAAGTGGTTGTAAAGAGATTTCCGCTACTAAGTTAACCTATGAGTTATGGGGGGACGGCATTTAACAAGTGACTATGGTGTCAATTCTTAATTTCAAACCATTTTAGGATCCCACATGACACCATCCCTCACCATAGAATTTATGATTACTATAAGCTTTCTTAT
>NZ_JBBMQZ010000043.1:0-11165 GCF_038900275.1 Pseudoalteromonas sp. AS71
ATTCTTGTGTAAATCGACGTCTCATTTTATCTGCCTCTATTAAAAGTTAGAGGCGACAACTATCCTGACACAGGGGGTTAGCCTCACATGGTGAGGCGAATAGCAGAGTTAATTGCCTCATTACTTTTAAGCGCTACATAGAACAATAATTCACTTTTCTGTGATAAAAAATGTGTTTATAAGCGAGGTATAAAACCTCACCTACATCATTGCAAACACAACTTTCATCAAATCCGTAGGTGCAATTTTATATCGCGCTTTGGCTTTTAAATAAGCCTGCCTAAACACTTGTAGGCGCTCAGCTTGCTCGCGCGAAAAGCGTAGCTTTTAAATTGTAAGCCGGAATTTATCTCGCGCTTTTAATTTACTTATATCGCGTTGGCGATGGCAACCAATATATGAATTTATCACTCAAAATGCGTGTATTTATTTTCTGAAATTTAAATAAATGCATCCATATTTGGTAGTTGTATTATTTGCTCACTCAGCTTATTTGCAGCTTTATTAATTATTTTTATGCACAAATCAATGTGTGCTAATTCAGCAGAAGATAAGTTATTTTTAACAGCAGAAACTTTAGCCGTATCAATTGCGGCTAATACAGAATCAACGGTTTGACTCATAAGTAGTTGCATCCGTGGTAGTGAAATAGCAAATTCATCAGCAAAATCAGCTAACATGTAAGCTGTAATCTCATTAGTAAAATTGCCCGCACTTTGCGAATTATGCTCCCCCACTGACATAGCATAACACCTTGATATTTTAGGCTGTAAATAGCCCATATCACGGTCAATGCTTCCCTGCTCAATAATAGCCTCTATATTTACCAAGTCGTAAAACGGCGTAAGCTCTAAACCATTTTTACCAACAAAAAAACTAATGTTTTTGCCATGAGCATCGTAATTACGTACTAAAATATTAAATGTCATCCAACGAATAAGCTGAGCCTCATACGCTTGTACATTCGTTGTTTTAACACTAAAGAGTTTTGCAAAAGAAACGCCATCTCGAATATAAATACCATCCCCATCATCACCATGCTGACGCTCATATTTATAAGAAGGAGGTAAATTAGTGGCTTGGCAACCATCAATAATATGACGACGTAATACACGGTTTTGATCTTGTGTAACGCGCCTATCAAAGCGATCTATTACAAATACTCTTACATCTGCGTAAGTACGCAACTCAACATGGGGAACATTGAGCCCCGACTCTTTTGCCAAAAGCATGGTAAAAAGTTCATTTACTGCAATGAAAGGAGCGGTACCTGTTTCGAATTTAAAAATTTTATTAGAACATAGCTCCCCTTCACCAAATCCTAATTTACTATCGATTTCGAGTAGGTTTAGTTTGTCTTGAACGCCAGCAACAGAGAGCCGAGTTCGGCCATCCCAATGAGTAATTGGCTCGCCAACTTGTACAAAGCGGTTAAGTTTTTGGCTTAGCTCGTCACTAGTTACTTCACGAAAAGATGTTTGCTTTAAAGTACTGTTACTTGCTCTAAACGACAAAGCGCCTGACGTTTCCTCGCCAATTACTTTAATCAAACCAAACGTATTATTTTTAGAGATAGTAGTACTACTTATAATCTCATCAAGACCTTTGCCCTCGGGTAATAAGTTTTGTAAATAATTACGCACATCACGTGAGTCAAAATCACCATTGAGCGGTAAGTGTGGTGAAATAGCAAACCCCTTATTAATCCACTCAGGCTCATAGGTAAATGCAATATCATTTTCAGAGCCTATATCAAGGGCTATCGCACCTATCTTCTGCGTATGCCCAATAAATACATCCAAGCTGTTTTTTTTAATACCACTGCTCATCGCTCACCTCTTCGTTGTTATTGTGGTGCGACTCGTCATCACTGACAAGGCTAAACGACAACCCCAAGTATTCCATCACTTTGAGTACATTAAAAAACTGCACATTCACATCACCTTTTTCTATTTTTATCAGCGTAGGCTTTGAAATATTAAGTGCTTGCGATACATCAACCAGCGTAAGCTTCATGCCTGTTCGCTTTGAAGTAATCGCTTTAGCGAGTCGCACCGACGAAAACGGCTTTGATAGATCAGGCATTTCAGTGCGTTTAACAACTCTTCCAAGTGTTTTTTTTGCTGGTAATTCACTCATTAAAGGTCAACTATAGTTTACTTATACAATTTATTTTAGGGTAGCCCACCCAAAAGTCAAATATAACTTACTTTTAATTTTGAACGTATATTTACTGCCTATAAGTAAACCGTAATTTACTTATAGGCAGTAAGATAAAACCCAGCCCCATAAGTAAAACTTAAGTTACTTATGGGAAGTTAATGACATTTTGAGCTTAATAGCCAAGCTCAACACCTGTAGGCGCCCAGCTTGCTCGCGCTAAAAGCGCAGCTTTTAAATTTTTACCTTATTTAAAATATATGCGCTTTCAAAGGCTTTTTTAACCGCTGGGAATATTCACGATTAAGATTAGGAAATTGCTTATACATCATCGTTTTTAATTGCTTTTCAGATAGCTTATTACAGAGAAATTCTTGCTCAGCAAGCATTATATTATTAAGTAACGATCGCCCTGCTTGAGTATCCATTAAAAAGTAAATTGCAGCCCAACTGCTTGCATACAACTTACTGGTATCACCTTTTTTCCACGAGTCATCCAAACCCACTAACGAACCAATTGAAAATACACTTTTAGTAATATTGTTATTTTTCGTCCATGAACTATTCGGCTCAACAATAGCTGTTTGCATATTATTTTTAGTAAGCTCAAAGTATTCAGCAAATCCCTCATTAAACCATCTCGGGGTGTAACCTAAAACCGCTTTATTAATGGCGTGCACTGCCTCATGTACCGCAGTTCGCATTGCACTGTGTGCATTATCATAATGAATAAAAGCAGAATTACTCGCGTGAAAATACATACCCGCAGTGTTTGTCGGGTCAGCACTACGTTGCTTAATTGCGGCCTCATAAGCGCGGCGTGTAGGCAATACCGTTAAATTCAGCTTTACCTTTTTAAGTGCATGCACGCCAATAATCTGTCCGTATACTTTAAATACAGTATTGAGTTTTATGCGTAACTCTTGGTTAAATGACGAAGGTAAATTGGGCGTATTTAAAGAGAGATCAAAGTAATCTAACGGTTCAATAAAACCTGTATCGTAAGTTGCTACCGCAAAATCCGGTTTTTTATCACTAAAATGCGGAACACCGTCACTGTCTGTCCACGTAAATATATCGCCATTACGTTTATATTTAACCTTACCCAACGACACATCCACGCAGCGCGTATTGTTAGCTTGCGATAAATGATTATCGGCAGATATTGATACATTTTGTAAAGTAGCCGTGCTTACATTTTTGAGCTGTTTAGTCGCTAACGGTTCAGTAGCTACCTGCGACGACAAACTACTATAAATTCGTTTAACCTCGCCTATAGGATCGTGATAATTAAATACTCGCCCAGTAAAATGATTAGCAATGAGCGCCGATGCAATTAGCAGCACAAAAAATACAAACACCACACGTAATTTTGTTTTAAACATATTTATGGGCGCCCTTGCCACTGTGCTTCAAATAACTCTTTTTGCTTACCCCGATACTCGCTACACCATACAAAGTCGGCCGACTCCATCCCTTTTTTGCGGCAACGTTTAGGCAACTTATAAAACTTTGACCAAGCATCAAGCTTGGCGGCATCTTTATAGCTATCGCTGTGCAAAGACATGTTTGACACTTTTTGATTGAGTAACCAATTGCTATTAGGCGTACGAGTTGCGGTAGAAGAAGTAGCCTGATAAGCACTACCATTCTTTTTAGGCTTACTGCAGTGATTAGCAAGTAAAGTAAATAGCGCTTTATCGCGCGCAGTTAAACGCTCACCTTCTTTATTACTGTAGCCACTTCTAAATTGAGAGCGAATAGCTTCGCGCTGCTTTTTAATGCTATCGCATTGGGCTTGTGTGTAAGCCTCACCAGCTTGAGGAAAAGTTGTAAATACACAAATAAATACCAGTAAAATCCATTTAATCATTATTCATTCCCTGAATTAAAACTTTAAAAGAGTGTACCTATAAATGTGAAAAAACACATCAACATTACTAATCCAAAAAGTAAAAATTAAAGCTGTGGGTGGGAGTTCACCTGGTGTCTTAGTTTTACAAAGCACCCGCGAGGTATAAAACCTCACCTACATCAATACAAACACCACTCTCAACAAAACCGTAGGTGCGATTTTACATCGCGCTTTCTCTTTAGTAACGAGCTCATTACCCCAATCAACGCTACAAAGCCCACCCAAAAACCTGTAGGCGCTCAGCTTGCTCGCGCAAAAAGCGTAGCTTTAAAATAATTTACAAATATCGCATTGGCGATGGCAACCAATGGGCGATTTTCTTCAAATAAGTTCTGCTGCTAATAATTCATCCCTGAAGCCGGGTTCCTTTCAGCATCCATGCTTCCACTTCCTCAAGCTGCAAAGCTACGCTTTGGTCATTCGTCACCCACGGCGCCCCTCAATTTCACTTATCTTTAAACAAATAATTAATTTGAACGTAAACGCGATGAAAGCACATCCATGTGCAAGCATCGCTTTCCTCGAATCCATGCGAGGTAATTACTCATTAATTATGTGTTTGCAGGTGAAGTTGAAGGGGATAATTTCTTAGCATCATCATTTGATTACTCTCTCGGCTAATACTTAACTCACACGTTTGTACTTAATTACTAGTAACTTAGTCGATTAATACTTGTAGCTGTACCGCATTTAAGTAAACTAACCACTCGCAAACAGGGAGTGGTTTTAATGCAGCAAATTGGTATTTACGAGCAGTTAATTACGCAAGTAATTAAGCAAAACTTAAATCGTGATCAATTTTATGTGGGCGAGCGCCAGCTTGAAACGGCCGAAGCCGCAACATGGCTTTCACGCTTTTTAAGTAAACTTGTAACGCATGCAATCGATGCCATTCCCAACTCGAACGAGCGCCTACAAGAACAAATTAGCCTAGCTAACAGCCTTGTACTTTGGCTTAAAGATCATATTCGCGATGACGAGCTAATTAACGAAAACCTTATCGACAGCCAAGGCCGAATACTTACCGCGCTGTTTAATACCCAAAACCCTATTGCGGCCAACCTTAAAGATTACTCAAGCGATATATTCCCGCTTACAGGCCTTACGCAAAGCGAATTATTTAGCGGTGCTAATGCAGGTATATCACTCGAAACCGAGCTAAAGCGCGAGATTAAATCGTCCGACACTATTTACTGGCTGGTCTCATTTATAAAATGGACGGGGTTGCGCATTTTTAAAAATGAGCTTGAAGCGTTTACTAAAAGCGGCAATAAACTCAAAGTAATTACTACTTCATACATGGGCGCAACGGATGCTAAAGCGGTTGAGTTTTTGGCAAACCTACCAAATACCGAAGTAAAGCTAAGTTATAATAATCAGCAAGAACGCCTACACGCAAAGTCATATTTATTTATGCGCAATACGGGTTTTCATACAGGCTATATTGGCTCGTCTAACTTATCGCATTCGGCGCTTACCAGCGGCCTTGAATGGAACTTAAAAATTACCGCACAAGAAATCCCACACATCATAGCTAAAACCAAAAGTACGTTTGAAACCTACTGGGAATCAAAAGACTTCGAGCTATTTACAGGCGCTGTTGAGTGTAAAGAAAAGCTCATTAATTCACTTAACGAGCAGCGCGGTGTTGGGCAATCAAGCAGCCAGTTTTATTTTGATATAACACCAAAAACGCATCAGCTCGCTATTTTAGAAAAGCTAAGTGCTGAGCGCAGCGTACATAATCGTTTTAAAAATTTAGTGGTTGCTGCAACCGGCACAGGTAAAACCATCATATCGGCGTTCGACTTTAAAACTGTTTACGATAACAACCCAAACGCACACTTTTTGTTTGTAGCCCACCGTGAAGAAATACTAAAACAAGCGCAAAGCGCTTATCGTGGCGTGCTTAAAAATAACGACTTTGGCGAGCTGTGGGTAGGTAACTACAAGCCACAATGCTACAACCAATTATTTGCATCAATACAAACATTAAACAGCCAAATTGAATCACTCAATTTAACCCACGATTACTACGACTACATAGTGATAGACGAAGTACATCACGTAAGCGCTGCCAGTTATCGCGCTATTTTGAACCATTTTACGCCCACAATATTACTTGGCTTAACCGCTACACCAGAGCGACAAGATGGCGCAAATATACTCGATGATTTTTGCGGAGTAATAGCCGCAGAAATACGTTTGCCAGAGGCAATAAATCAACGTCACTTATGCCCGTTTCAATACTTTGGATTGGATGACGACACCGACCTAAGCCAAATAAAATGGCGAGGTGGCCGTTACGATATAAGCGAGCTAAGTAACCTTTATACAGGAGAGAACAGCCGCGCTAACAAAATTATATCCAGCCTTGCTGATATCGTAACCAATGTTCACACAATAAAAGCACTGGCGTTTTGTGTAGGCCAAGATCACGCTGTATTTATGGCGGAAAAATTTAACTTAGCGGGTATAAACGCCGATGTACTCACCAGCAAAAACACTAATGAGCGCGCGGCCAAACAACAAGCACTACGCCAAGGCGAAATACAAATACTTTTCGTGGTTGATATTTTTAACGAAGGTGTCGATATTCCAGAGGTCGATACTCTGTTATTTTTACGCCCGACTGAAAGCCTAACGCTTTTTTTACAGCAACTCGGCCGTGGCCTGCGTTTACCTGATAACAGCCAAAAGCAGTGTTGTACCGTACTCGACTTTGTAGGCAACGCACGCCCAGAATACGACTTTGCCAGTAAATTCCGCGCTCTCATTGGTAAAAGTAATCAGCCAATAAAAACCGAGATTGAAAACAACTTCCCGCATTTACCGTTGGGTTGCCGCATAGAGCTACAAAAACGCACACAACAAACAATATTAAAAAATATTCAGCAAGCTATAAACTCTAAACGCCGTTTACAGCAGCTGATAAATAGCTATTCGCAACACACTAATGACGCGCTAACGCTCAGTAATTTTTTACGCATAAACCCACAAGTCACACTTGAAGATATATACAAACCAAAAGATAAAAAGCTCGGCGGCTGGCATTGGCTAAAAGGCGATGAAATTCCAGTAGAACAAACCGATATTTATGCCGCGTATTACCGTGCTATAAACACCCAATTACTCGGCTGCACTTCACTTAGCTATTTATGCTTTTTACGTGATTTATGTAATAACGACTTTCGCTTTACCCCAACAGCACAAAACCAACAGTACGCGCTTATGGCGCATTACAACTTTTGGGATAACACAGGCACAAGTTTAGGGTTTAAAACGCTTGAGCAAAGTTTACAAGCACTTAAACACAAAGAGCTACAGCACGAACTTACACAAGTAATTACGCTATTAATAAACCGCATACACCAGCAAGAAAGCGATTTAGCGTGCCTACCAAACCACGCAATAAAATTACACAGCCGCTACACCCGCCAGCAAATACTCGCAGCATTTGGGGCGCACTCGTTTGATAAAAAATCGACCGCCCGCGAAGGCGTTTTAGAATTTAAAAATCAAAACTTAGAGCTGTTATTTGTAACACTTAATAAGTGTGAAAAAACCTACTCGCCCACAACGCTGTATCACGATTACGCAATCAGCCCTACCCTGTTCCATTGGCAAACGCAAAACAGCGCCCGCCCAGAACACGGCCGAGGTTTGAGTTACTTGCAACACCAAAAAACAGGCAAAACCATCCTGTTATTTGTGCGCGAACAAGGTAAAGACGAAAACGGCAGAACTATGGGGTTTGTAAACTACGGTGAGGTTAAATACCAAAGCCACAATGGCAGTCAGCCAATGAATATAACGTGGGAATTAACCAACCCCATGCCAAGTAAAATGTGGCATGAGGCTGGGAAATTGGCAGTTGGTTAACTGCCAATTTATTTTTTATCTGTATTATATAAGTTATAAGGTAAGTTATTTGTCGCCTTGTTTTTAATTTAAATGATTCGATCTTTGTCATGCATTTTTAAAAACATCAATTGTTTCTCACCTTGGTATTTCGGGTTCCACTCTATGTCTTGATTATCACCCTGATAATGATACTCGGTAGTAGAGAAAACAACTTGAAGAGAATGCTGAGCACATAATACTTTAAGTGCTTTGATGTATTGGTTTAGGTCATCATTGTGAATTTCGTGTTGCTTAGGTGTATCTAAAATTAAGAATTTAAAACAGAACGAATTATGCAGTGCCATTAACTCAATTAAAGCTGCATGGTACGCTAATACAGCTCTAGTTCTGGTACTTCCCTTAAGTTGAGATATAGTTTCTGTACCGAGATACGGAGTAAAATCGTCTTTAAAAGTAATATTTCGGCTAATGTTGTTGGTATTTAGTACTTCTAGCCAGTTTAAAAAGAACTCTCGAAGATCAGCTTTGAGCCTTACTAATGCTGGTATTGAGTTTTTATCCGTACCAAAAGACTGGTACTTTTCTAGAGCTTTATTACGCTCAGCGAAAGTTTGAAAATGTTTATTTTCCAGTAATTCAACTTTTTCAATATCACTCTTTTGGCTTTGCAGTTCAAATATTTGATTTTTTAGTGCTGATATTGCATCTACCAGAGCCGATATCTCACTTTTTTCTAAAGATTGATTTCTCTCATCGATAATCGTTTGGATTAAACCTTCTAAGCTTTCACGTTGTTTCATGATTTGCTCGATTTTAATCTTATCTATATCTGCATTTCTTTCGAGATCTTTAATTTGGTCTTTTAAATACAATAAATTTTTACTATAGGCATCTGAGCTTGAAGAAAACAGTTGGCAATTACTAGAGCCACAAATCTCATTAAATGATAGGTATACTCGCCTAGCTTCTTCATTCAAGTTAAGTGTTTCAACTTCTGTGTTAATCTCATGTACTATCTGTGTAATACCGCTTGTTCTCTTATTAATTTCAGCGATTTCAAGCGTTAAGTCTCTTATCGAAGCTTTATGTTTTGAAATTAAGCGATCTAAAACATTAATCGAGTCATCATGGTTTGCGCCTGAGCTCTTGAGTTGCTCTATTTCACTTTCTAAAGTGCTGATTTCATCTTCTAATTCTTCTGAGCTTTTAGATATTAATGCAGCTTCCTGCTTAGCAATTTCAGCTTGGCGGGAATGAAGCTCTACTTGCTTATCTAAATAATCTAAACGTTCTTTAGCCTTAAATTTTTCTTTCTTTTGGTCGAATGAGTGCTTGACTGGCAAATCAAATACCATTCTCATCATTTCTGAGAACTGATCTTTGATAAAGTTACTTGGTGGGCTATAAAACTTATTATAACCGTCATCTTGATCTAGGTAGTAGATTGGCAACATTGATGCTAAATAGGGACTAGTGCTTTTGTTATTAGTGGTTACTAGGTTATCTACTGTCAGACCCAGCGTTTCAAACAGATATGCCGAATACTCCTTCTCATCATAAAACCTCTGCTTCTCGCCATTAGGCTCTGTAACCTGAATATCTATACCTTTGCTGTAAATTCTCTTTAATTGCAAATTTCCGATAGGAGATGAAACTTCTAAAATAGCGTGATTGCATCGTTCATAAATATCATTTCTAAATACGCTAGGATAGCCTAGGCAAAAAGCAATCGACTGTACTATAGGAGTTTTACCACAACCATTCTTACCAAATAGTTGAGTAATATTGTCGCCAAACTTTAGTAAATCTGATTGCCAACCAGAAAGACCATTTGAAAAAATTTGTATACTAATTAACTTCATTCCAACTCCATGTCTAATTGCTTAGAAACACATAGGTTTCTGTATGCTTTAGCTATCTCAGCTAGGTTACAAGCTAGAATATTCTCTTCATTAAAAGCTTTATCAATCACCTTCTTACCTAAAGTTGTGATTTTAATTCGCCCTTTATTATTCGGGATTTCTATCAAGTTTGAATATTCCAAAAAGCTAACTGCTTTCACGGTTCTAACTCGTAAGTTTGCTGACCAACCAACGTGTTGAGCCGAGCCTTTAAAGCCGGGCATGCTTGTTTCTAAGCTTTCACCAACAAGTTGGCCGATTTCTGATACTTTGGGTTTTCGTTTATCTTTAGCCATAAGTAGCACTATCAAACTGATCAGTGGGAGCTGAAATAATGCTTCGTTATTTAACAAATTTGGCTTGTTATAACTGGAGCTATCAACGCGAATTTCGGTACCCGATTGTGCAATATTTTCAAAAAATGTATCGAAATTCATGATTTTCCCTTAACTAATTCCGCAAATATGCCTCCGAGAATGAGCTCAGGGTTTAGATCATACATTAAGTCCTCAGACTCAAGCTTACTGACTAAGTCTTTTATTGGAGATCTCAGGCTTGCTAAATGAAGTGAGCCATCACTACGAATGGAGCTATTTAAAAGCTCTCTTACCATACTGTTGATAGACTGTAAGTCGAACTCAAAAAGCACATGGCGGTTTTTCCTGTGCCAAAGATCCCAATTAGTTTTGCATCTTGATATATACTCAACCTCCTCAATGCTAGCCCCAGCAGAGGACAGCGTTCGTTGAATAATTGATGCGCTTTTTATAACTTTACTATCTCCGCTTTCAAGCAAGTTATTATATGCGTCCTTTGATATACTTAGTATCGATAGTAAGTCTTCAATAGCTATTCCTGCATATTGCTCAATACTTTCTTGAGTTAGCTCAGCTATTACACCACTTGATTTATTTTCTACTAGTTCAAGCAGTTTCATCAGTATTTCACGAGTTTCAGTGTGGCCTAAATCTACTTCGCTAAATTTGTAAATCGCATTCTTTGCAATAGGTTCGAAATTATCATCACCACTTTTTAAATGCTGTACATCAGTTTCAAACTTGAGCTTTGATAATCTTAATTTGATTTCACCTTCGGATAGTTCATTAGAGACTTCTTCAGGGAAACATTTGTTGAACCTATCAATTAATACTTCCGAGAACTTATTTTGAAAAGTCCCCGCTTCAATGTCTTCTATTACTTTTTCAACGTCATCTCCATTATTAATGTTGGTCTGAAAGACAACTGAATCGGAGTTTTTCAAGTTAGTTGTCGCATCAAATTAAATTTTATGCCGCCCGCATTGCTTCTTTTTTCTCTGGATTTAA
>NZ_JBBMQZ010000044.1:0-11131 GCF_038900275.1 Pseudoalteromonas sp. AS71
ATTCTTGTGTAAATCGACGTCTCATTTTATCTGCCTCTATTAAAAGTTAGAGGCGACAACTATCCTGACACAGGGGGGAATTGCAGTAATTATCGAAAACTACGGTATGTAAAAGTAGCTTACCAATAAAGCTGTTTTTTATTTTCTCTGTACACTGTTTTTTCTGGTCTTTAGTTCTGGCTTTAAGGCCAAATAATTCATTTAAAGTCCAATTGTGGTTTTGCTTGCCATTAGTTTTAACTTGGTAAAAAACATAACTAAATCCATCGTCATCTTTTTTACGAATAACAAAATCATCGTGCAAGTCACAGTAAACCCTATCGATACCATCGTTTTCTAGAATAGATAGTGATGCCATCGCAGCTGATCTCACCTGTGCTCGATATGCAGCAAATGAATGACGCCCGCTTTGCTCCCTTGGTTTCTTTTTTTCTAACATCCTTTCGCCTTAGCTAAGCAGTTCGTTATTTATTTAAGAATTTTAAAAACACTAAATTACTACTTTTAAATACCAAAATTTCGCAATATTTAAAAGCTTCGCTTTTCGCGCGAGCAAGCCATCGCCTACAACCCAACGCGCGAGGTAAACTCCCGCCTACATTTATAAACACCAATCGACCAGCACACTCCAACTCCCCGTGAGCACACCTGAAACTGAGTTAATGATGAGTAATTTACAGCATGGATGCTGTACAAAGCGTAGCTTGGCCATGGATGGCCTATCTACGCTGGTTACGTTCACATTATTCACGTAAGTTGAAGATAAAGTGTGATCCTCGGGTGCGCCGTGGGATTCCAAAGGGCGGTCGGCGGCAGCCGCCCTTTGGTTGCCATCGCCAACGCGATATAACCTCGAATAGAGGTTTTTAAATCCCTTAAATCCCACGCAAAAAACAATTTATGAGCGCGATGTAAAATCGCACCTACACATTAATTACACCGAAATTTAAAAGCTTCGCTTTTCGCGCGAGCAAGCTCAGCGCCTACAAGTTAAAGCCCGAGATAAACTCCCACCTACAGCACGAACTACAAATTCTGTATTACACGTCATACCTTGGCTTTTCTTCCGCCACTAAATCCAGCCCTGTACTTGGTTGCTGATATTTAAAACCAGCCGCCTCTTCAAAATAACCTTTCTTTACCCATAACTTTGCACTGTTAGCCTGCGCAACCTGATATGCCCAATTACTGACTGCAAGTGACTTATCTGAATCACAATAAAAGTAAGGTTGGAGTTTATTGGCAATTTCGGCTTTATGCGTATCGAGGTTTTGTTCTAGCCAGCGGTCGCGGTGAGCGAATGCTGCGAGGTGGTCTCGCTTATTGTTATTACAATCAGCATGCGCAGCAACAAAGTTGTGTGCTAAGTCGTTTGGATAGCGCTTAAACGGGATAAAATGATCGACCTCTGGTGTTTTTTTAGTTTCTTTTTCGTTTTTTAGGTTCATTGGTTTTTGGCAATAAAAGCAAAGCCCTTTTTGAATATCAATAAGCAGCGGCGCAACTACTTTTAAAGCAGTTCTATTAGTACCAAACAAAAATTCTTGTAGCTGGCTTTGCGATCCCAATAACATTTGATTCGCTTTTATTGTTTGTACTTTTTCTACCCATTCAGTAACACTAAGATGCACAACCAAATCGTAAAAACGCCTAAAACACTGAGCAATACCTACATTTAAAACAATTCGCTTTGGCTCTCTGCCTTTACCTAAAAGTGTATGAGGATATAAAAAGCACTCTTCTTTTCCCGAAAGTAACTGCAAGCGCCAAAGAGGTCCATCAATAAATGTACGCCGTAATGAGCTTATTACTTTGCTGTATTGCTGATGATTTTTGAATGCGTTATAACTTTTAATACCTGCATTTTGCAGCTTAAATATCTCGGTAATGAACTTTGCTTGGCCTAAGCTATTTTGCTTAAGTAACATATCTTCGGCATTGGTTATTATATCTGTTGTGCCCAATGCATATGGCACTGAATGATTCCAATACAGTTGAATAAACTTATCAACCAAAGTGTCGATTTCAATTTCCATTGGAGCTTCGGGATTACTATTTTTATGCTCTACACACACATCAGCAATTGCATGTAACAATGCATATTTATAAGTAGCTGTGAATTCACCTTCGACCAACATACGTTGTATATAAGCAATAAAGTCGAGTTGTTGCTGCATTGCTCCAATCATAAAACGTGCACTACCTTAATAAGCGCATTTAGCCACACTTCACTTTCGCGATCTGGGCGCTGATCAACGCTTTGCCATTGTTTAATAGCTTTTAACTGCGTATGGCTAAGTAAATGCGTTAAAGCATTTTCGTTTAAATCGGTAAATTCACGACCATTATGCACACGCTCTGTATCGCCATATTTAAACGATACATACAAAACACCATTCGGTTTAAGCGCATTTTGTAGGTTTAAAAACACCTGCGGTAATTCAGCTTTTGGAACGTGCAATAAACTAGCACAGCACCAAATACCGTCATATTTATTTACACTATTTAGCTCTTGGAATGTTTTAACCGCTACAGGCTGTTGTAAGTAACTGCTTGCCAACTCTGCCAGCTCAGGGCTTGCATCAAACGCACTTACAGTAAAACCCTGCGCTTTAAAAAATGCGGCATCGCGCGCACTGCCACAACCGGCATCTAAAATACTACCGTGTTGTGCAACGTGCGGTAAAAACTCAGCATAAAGCGCCGACATATCAACGTTAAGTGTTGAGTCGCTAAAAGCTTTGGCATTTTGGTTGTAATAAGTAAGTGTGGTGTTTGACACGAGACTCACCGCTCCTTGGCTAATCGTTTAACAGCTAAGACACTGTTAATGCTGCATTCATTATTTGTTTAATCTACAGGAACAAGCGCATTAAATATAGGCTTAATAAGTAGAAATTTTTAAATTAATACGCCGTTGTTATTAAGCACTGATGCTGAGTGACACACGCGGTATAAAATTTAAAACACCAACAAACAAATTACCAATAACTTTTAAATCATCACTTTTATTTGCAAACAAGCCAAATACCGCTAAAATAATCATTAACACCTTAATGACTGAGTAGGCACTCATTAATGAGATCGGAACAAGCTTTAAAAATGGCGCAGCGATTAGGGGATTTAATACGCCAGCACCGCACTTTGCATTACACGCAAAGTACCTTTGCAAAAATGATTGGTGTGTCGCGCTCTACTGTGCAAAAACTTGAGCAAGGCGAGACAGTTAAAAGCGATATTTTATTTGAAGCTTTAGTCGTGCTGCAATTACAAGGATCGCTCCTTGATGAAATTAATGAATTAGCCGCCGATGTAGGTGGCTACAATGCACGGCAACGTAAAACCAATAAAGCGCAGGTTATTAACGATGACTGCTGAATGTTATGTGTTTATTGACGGGTTTGAAATTTATTATTTCAAGTATGGCGCTTTACGAACACAAGCGACATTGATGCTGCACGCTTAACAAGCGTGATTTCTACTATTGAATAAAAAACTCAAAAAGCGGTTATGCACTTCAAAATTGAATCTGCGTTATGTTTAGCGCGATATAAATCACGCTAAACGTTTTTTGTTACTTTTTTCTTAGCCAAAAAAGACTCGCCGGTACCGCAATCCACGCTTGTTTACCTAACGAATCAAGGTAAACACCTACCTCTTCTTTACTACCTGGGCTGAAATATGGCGGCTGTTGTTCTTTTAGTTTTTCTTGACCTGTAAGAATTTTGGTAAAGTGTTTATTTTGCTCCTGGAGCATTTTTTTGTATTCGTTAGCGGGTTTTGAATCACCATGCATTACAAAAGCACTGAGCGCCCGACTAGCGGTTGCGTGTAGCTCTTGAAAATCAAAGCCGGTCAATAGCGCTTCTAACTTCTCCCATTGTTTATTAATAATTAGGCAGTTCATTAATAAAAAGCGGTTTGCTTGATTGTCGTTTGGGTTTAGCTTTAATAACTCTTCGAGCTCTGATTGTGCTTTTTGGGTATAACCATGCAGTGCGTGTATTTTTGCTCGATGCGCGCGAAGCATCATATAAGGTCGGGTTTCGTGCAAGCCCCAAAAGTGCCCAGTGTTGTCTTTAATAAATTGCTTTGTTATGAGCCCACTTTCCATGATGTCTAGCAACATTTGTATTGGCTTAAGTGCTTTTAGCTCTGTATCGGCAAGTACCAGTTCAAGTAATTCATCAAGCTCATCTAATTCATTTGGTTCTTCGTCTAAAAAGGTGCTGTTAAATTCGGCCTCATCGTCATCACTTAAAGTTAGGTCGTTACTAAATCGAAGTTCAAAAATAGCGTCGGCCATGTAATAAACATAATTACGTTTATATTCTTGGGCGTTATATTGGGCAAATTCACCAAACTCTTTTGCGGCGGCTTTTTCACTAGAAAATGCTTTTAAAACGCTGCTTAGGTTATTAAGAGACTGTTTTTGCCCTGCATCAAGCATACGTTTATCTATATTTTTAAGCGCCTGTAAAACCCCTTTACAGTAACTTGGTAGGGGCATGTTAGGCTTTAGCGAATCCCTATAGTCTTGCTTGGATAGGCTGCATTTTGTTGGCATTTTTAATTCGTTTTGAATTACTTTATCCATGCACTGGTTATACAGAGCCATTAAGCTTTCGAGGTATTTTAGCTCGCTCTCTTTTTGAAGGTTAATATCTCCAAATAAATCAGGTTGCCACTCACTCGGGGGAAGCAGTTGAGGTAATGCACCTAACCCCATTAAATAACCTTGTATAAAATAGTAGTTTGGTTGTTTAGTGCTTAATTCACTGAGCTTTATAACATTGTTGCGAATTTTAGTTGGCGACATAATGTGCTCTGCTATGTATAAATTTATTGTTAGTGTACCCATAGATAAAGTTACCAACAACGCTAGTTTGGTTGTTTTATCCCTAAATGAGTTTTAACCAACTATTTACATATTTAAACAATCCCGCGCCGCTAAAATGTAAAAGCTGGTTTATACTGTTGTAATAATAAGCAAAAATAATAACTATGAGGCGCAATGAATAAATTAATTACCGTATTTTTATGTTTGCTGTTTACGACTCCGTTTAATGTATTTGCTTGTGAGAGAACCTTTAGCGTGGCATCGCACGATGCTTTTTGGCCGCCTTATGTAATGGGTATTAACGGTAAGCTGCAAGGCTCGGAGGTTGATGCGCTTAACATTATATTTGCTGACTCCCCTTTTTGTTTTGAAGTTAAGTTACTGCCAAATTCTAAGCGGGCTTTTATTGAGCTTAAATACGGCCGTATTGATTTAGGATGGGCTGCAAGTTATACCGATAAACGCGCTAAATATGTGCACTTTAGTGATACCTACCGAACTGAAGTTATGCGTTTGTACGAAAATACCAACAATCAGCATAACGTTAAAAACCTCGAAGATATTTTTAAACAAGGCCTTACCGTGGGCGCTAACTTTGGGAGCTACTACGGCGAAGAGTTTGAGCAATATAAAACAACGTATAAAAAACAAATTGAATACACCAGCGCAACTAGTAAGCGCTTTGAAATGCTTAATAAGCAACGTATTGATTTTGCTATTGAAGACGAATTAGTAGGTGCTCATTTTGGTGAAAAAAGCACTAACATAAAATTAGTAACCAGTATTGAGTATGTAAACAAGGACGACATTTACTTAATGTTTAGCAAAAATACGGTGTCGGTTACTGAGCTTGCGGTAATTAATGAATATATAAACAAAAATAAAACAGCACTTAAAGCGTTGTTTGAACACTAATTTAAGGAGTGTAATGAAAACTTTATTTTTAGCGTTTACTACACTGTTATTTACTCAGTTTAATGCCTTAGCATGTACAAAAAAATTGGTGATGGGTACTAACGAAACCAATTGGGCGCCATATTTAATTAAACAAGATGGGCAGTTTTTAGGCATTGAAGTTGATGTAGTTAATAGTACGTTTTACGGCTCCACTTATTGTGTAGAATGGGTTTATTTTCCGAGTTTGTCGCGCGTTCAAGAAGAGTTAAAAAATGGCCGTGTTGATATTACATTTGCTGCAAGCTTTACTGAACAGCGCGCTCAATATGCTTACTTTAGTTTACCCTACAGAGAAGAAATAATGCTTCTGTACAAACATAAAGATGCACCTGATGTAACCACGTTACCTGCCATATTCAATAAAAGCCATACAACGGCGGTCAATCGAGGGAGTTTTTTTGGCGATGAGTTTGAGCAACTAAGGCAGCCCTTTTTTAAACAAGTAATATTAACTGCACAAGCTAAAAATCGCTTTGGTATGCTTGATAAAAAACGTGTTGATTATGTTATAGAAGATTCGGTAGTCGCTGCTCACTTTGCTAAAAAATACAATTCAATTATGAAGGTAAATTCAATTGCTCCTATTCATATTAATAACGTGCATTTTATGTTGAGTAAAAAATCACTTTTACCTGCTGATGTTACAGCTATAAACCAGCTTATTTATAAAAATAAAGAGGCTATAAAGTTAATTTATCAAAACAATTAAACTTAACTGATGCAGTTTATTTTGCCGGATTTTATTAGCACAAACGTTTGGTTATAAATTAGCTACCTTTTATCTTTCATTCGTTGTGGCTGATCTGTATAATTCGCCAGCTAATTTACCCTATTGTCTGGTTCTTGTTTGCGGCGTTTTGCTGCAGCGTACTCCTGTCAGTACTAATCTAGGATTACCCTTTTTGATCTCCACCGCAAATATTACGATGCAGTTTGGCGCAGAGCCGTTGTTTGAAAACATTTCAGCTAAATTTGGTAACGGTAACCGTTACGGTTTAATTGGCGCTAACGGCTGCGGCAAGTCGACTTTCATGAAAATTTTAAGCGGTGCGCTTGTTCCAAGTGCGGGTAATGTATCTATTACTCCAGGGTTAAAAGTAGGTAACCTAAGCCAAGACCAGTTTGCTTTTGAGCAATACAGCGTTGTAGACGCGGTAATTATGGGCGACGTGGAGCTTTGGAAAGTAAAGCAAGAGCGCGAACGTATTTACTCGTTACCAGAAATGAGCGAAGACGACGGCATGAAAGTAGCCGATCTTGAAAGCGTATTTGCTGAGATGGACGGTTACACGGCAGAAAGCCGCGCTGAAGAGATTTTGCTTGAAGCGGGTATCGATAAAGAATTTCATTACGGGTTAATGGCAAACGTTGCTCCAGGTTGGAAACTACGCGTACTTTTAGCACAAGCGTTATTTGCAAATCCTGACATTTTGCTACTGGATGAGCCTACCAATAACTTGGATATTCATACAATTACGTGGCTTGCTAACGAGCTTAACAAACGTAAATGTACGATGATTATTATTTCGCATGACCGTCACTTTTTAAACTCGGTATGTACGCATATGGCCGATATTGATTACGGCGAATTACGTATTTACCCTGGTAACTACGAGAAGTTTTTAGAAGCTGCGGGCTTACAACGCGAGCAACTTTTAGCTGAAAACGCTAAAAAGAGCGCTGAAATTGACGAGCTACAAGATTTTGTTAACCGTTTTGGTGCTAACGCTTCTAAAGCTAAACAAGCGAGTTCGCGCGCTAAAAAAATGGATAAAATTAAGCTTGATGAAGTTAAATCTTCAAGCCGTATGAGCCCATCACTTTCGTTTGACGAAGGTAAAAAAATGTATCGTCAAGCGCTTGAAGTTAATAAGCTTGGCCATGGTTTTGATGGCGAAACATTATTTACTGGTGGCGACTTACTACTAGAAGCGGGCGCTAAGCTTGCTGTAATTGGCGAAAATGGTGTGGGTAAAACAACATTTTTACGCTGTTTAGTAGACGAGCTTAAAAGTAATGAAGGCGAAATTAAATGGTCTGAAAATGCGACCTTTGGTTATTGCCCGCAAGACAGCACAAAAGATTTTGATAACGATTTAACGTTGTTTGATTGGATGTCGCAATGGCGTACAGCTAAGCATAACGATTTAATGGTTCGTGGCATGTTAGGCCGTTTGTTGTTTACAGCAGACGATTCAAACAAAAAAGCGCGTAACTGTTCTGGTGGTGAAAAAAATCGCCTGTTATTTGGTAAGTTAATGATGCAAGACGTTAACGTGCTAGTAATGGACGAACCAACTAACCACATGGATATGGAAGCCATTGAAGCGCTTAACAATGCGCTTAAAGACTTTGAAGGTACGCTTATTTTTGTAAGCCATGACCGTGAGTTTGTATCGTCTTTAGCTACGCGTATCATTGATATTAAAGATAAAAAAGTAATCGACTTCCAAGGTACGTTTGACGAATACCTAGCAAGTTGTGAAGAGAAAAAAGCGTAAACTTTTTTCTAATTGCTTATAAAAACGGTGCTAAATTTAGCGCCGTTTTTTTATGTGTGAAATTTGAGTTTAACTATAAAATTAATTAATAATGGCTTAAATAAATAACTCACTAAGAGGTTAAGAGACGCTACGCTTTTAGAGTCAGTGACAAAATACTCGTTTACTGGCTTGGTTCTTCTCATTTACTCCTCTTTCACTTCTCCTAGTGCAATAGTTTTTTAAGTAAATAATTCACTAGAGGTTGAGAGACGCAGCGCTTTTAAAGTGAGTGACAAAATACTCGTTTTTTGGTTTGGTTCTTCTGGATTACTGCTACTTCACTTTTCCTTATGCAGTTAATGGCTTTTTTCGCAGAGCTAATTATTCACATTATTTTATTGGTAAATACTGCATACATCACTGCTTTAAATCTAGTCATATTCTCCTGTAAGTCTTTGTCACTTAATGCTAATGTTTATGGGGTGAGTTATTTAAAACTTTAATGGCTAAACCAAGAGGTAACTATGTCTAATTGGGTTGAAGCAACAGTAAAAAGCGTAACATGGTGGAGCGAAACGCTCTTTAGCTTAACCGTTAATGCTAATGTAGAACCGTTTAAAGCAGGGCAATTTACAAAGCTTTCTATAATGGATGGCGACAAGCGTATTGCTCGGGCTTACTCATATGTGAATGCCCCTGAAAACCCCGACCTCGAGTTTTACCTTATTAACGTTATTGATGGTTTATTATCGCCCTGTTTAGCTAAATTACAGCCAGGCGAAACCGTACTTATAGAGCAACGCGCAACTGGCTTTTTTACCCTTGATGAAATACCACAAAGCGATCAGCTTTGGATGTTAGGTACTGGCACTGCCATAGGGCCTTTTTTATCGATATTACAACAGCCTGATGTGTGGAAAAAATACAAAAGCATAAACTTAGTACATGGCGTACGTTTTAATAACGATTTGAGCTATCAGGCACTTATTAACGAGCTATTACGAGTGTACTCAGCACAACTTAACTATATTCCTGTTGTAAGTAGAGAAGAGCCATTGCAAGGCTTAAGTGGGCGAATTACTAGCGCTATTGAGAGCAACCGCTTGTTTGAGCATGTAAAATTAAACCCAGAGCCTAGTAACGCACAATTTATGATTTGCGGAAACCCACAAATGGTAAAAGACACAACCGCGCTACTTATCGATAAAAACTTTACGCGTAACCGCCGCAAAGCACCCGGTAACATTACAGTAGAGCAGTACTGGTAAGCTACAGTGGTGGTATTAACTACCCGATAACGTTAAAATTTGCTATGTTGCACCCTTATACCAATTTCATCAAAAATATGATCATTCTATCGCATTAAATAACTCACTGACTGCGTTAAAAATTATTCATATAGAACAACTATATGTCATAATTTTTGCCTTGTTATAGTGCTATTTTCTTAACGCTATAATAGGTTACTTATTTAATGCAATTGGTATTACACGTATTTAGTGTTCATTTTAGGAAAGTTATGAAACCGTTATCTATTATTTTTGCCTCGTTAATTACTACCGTTGCGCTTATTACTTACGCCGCAGAACAAAGCGAGCCTGAGCAAAAAGAGCAGCAAGTTGAAGCTCAAGCAAACGTTGAAAAACCGAAAGTTGAAGATGAGCAATCAACAACTCAGACTAAAGCTGACGAGAAAGTAAATACGCTTGAATACAAAGCACCTGAGCTTAAAAAGCCAACAATTGATGCGACTAAACCAGACGATTCAAAAGTATTGGGTAATGAGCAGATTAAACCCACTGAAAAGCCTAAAAATAAAATAGAAAAAGCAGTGGCAGTAGCCGAAGCTGAAAAAGCAGTTACGCAAGCAAAAGAAGCGCTAACAGTTAAGCAGCAAACTAAAGCTAAGCAATCGCGCGAATCACTTGCGGTAGTAGAGCAGTTAGTTAAAGCCTATAACGCACGCAACATTGAAGAGTTTCTTCGTGTATATGCCGAAGATGTTGAGTTTTATATTTTCCCTAATGAGCTATTATTTAAAGGTAAAGAAAAACTAATAGAACGTTATGGGCTAATGTTTAAAAAGTTAAAGTGTATTCACTCATCACCCATTAAGCGCATAGTGCACGGTGATATAGTGATTGATCACGAACTATCAGAAACCTGTTCAACTGACGAAAACGTGATTGATAAACGCTCAGAACTTATTTCGAGCTACCAAATTAAAGATGGGAAAATAGTACGCGTACTGTTTTTTAGATAAAGGCTATTAATGCAAATAAATGACGACAAAAAAATCCGCTTAATGTACCGCATTGAGCCCGGTTGCCTCGGCCCTAAGGGGGCTGAGCATGTTGAAGATTTTTGTCGTTTTGCAAATAAGCATATTAAGTCACCATTTTATGGCCAATTTGTATTTTTACCTCGTTACGATAAAACCATAGACGAGAGACAATATAGCGTTAACAGCCGTAATTTATCACTTGCTCAGGCTCGGGCTTATTTAAAACACTTTGATATTAATATTGAAGAATTTGAAGAACAGCTCGACGAGCTTCTCACCAAAGCGATTGATTTATATTTTAAACGATAGCATTGAATTGCTGTCGCTTAGGTATTGTCTCCCCTCAAAAGTACACTTTAATTATTATTAAAAGTATAAGTAATTTCTTTCACAAAGATAAGGTAATCAGTAATAACCGAGAAAAACCAGATCGGCCAATATGTATCACTTACTCTAAAAGCGCAGCGCCTCTTAACCTCTTTGTGGATAATTCCCCCTGTGTCAGGATAGTTGTCGCCTCTAACTTTTAATAGAGGCAGATAAAATGAGACGTCGATTTACACAAGA
>NZ_JBBMQZ010000045.1:0-9456 GCF_038900275.1 Pseudoalteromonas sp. AS71
GTTGCGGGAGCCGGATTTGAACCGACGACCTTCGGGTTATGAGCCCGACGAGCTACCAGACTGCTCCATCCCGCGCCTGTAATTTCTTTAAAACATTTTCGTAATATTTACGAGCCTGCCTTGAAGAGAGCGCTACTATATAGGAATAAACATTTAATGCAAGGCCTAAACTAATTAAAGTTGTTCAACCGAACAAAAAGCAATCAAATTGCTATTCTGCGCTCAACCTTTGATGCGGATTAATCATTTTTTGCCATTCCCAGTCTGGATGTCCCATCACTATAAAGTCAGGGTTCTCAGTACTCTCACGTTGGTTGTACGTTAGCGGATTAAATTCGGCATCGGTAATACAACCACCGGCTTCTTCAACAATAACTTGTGAAGCACCTGTATCCCACTCTCCCGTTGGACCAATTCTTAAAAAACAATCTGCTTTGCCTTCTGCAACAGTACAAGCTTTTAATGAGCACGAACCAATAGCAATAGTTGTAAACTGACTATTTAAATACTGACTCACCGCTTCTATTTTTTGGCGGCGGCTCACAGCAAGCGTCAAGTTCTCTGGCGGCGCTACAGATATTTGCTTATCAATTGAGTTTTCACGTTTAAAGGCACCATTTTTAGCTGTAGCAAAATAAGTCACACCTTTTGCAGGCCAATGAATAACACCAAGCACTGGGTGATTATTTTCAATCAATGCAATATTTACTGCAAAATCGCCACTTTCTAAAATAAACTCGCCTGTGCCATCCATCGGATCGAGTAACCAATAACGCTGCCAATCCTGCCTGTCGGCTAGTGCTGGTATAGGTGTTTCTTCCGACATAATAGGAATATCGGGCGCTAAGACTTTTAATCCAGCAACCAGTACGTCATTTGCTGCTAAATCAGCTTTGGTAACAGGCGTATTATCTGATTTCTCTTGTTGGCCAATATCACCTTTTTTATAAATGGCCATAATTGCATCGCCAGCACGCTCAGCTAATTCAATACACGGTTCGATTAATTTATTCATCGGCAGCTCCAGACGCTAAATACTTATCTAATAATAGCAAAGCTGCAACACTGCGTGCTTCGGTAAAATCTTCTTGGTCTAATAATGACTGCCACTGAGTTAATGGCCACTTAACAACAACAAGCGGCTCTGGTTCGTCGCCAATAAGGCTTTGTGGGTATAATTGCTTAGCAAATAAAATATGCATAGTGGCATTAAAGTAACTCGGCGCCATTGTTACTGTTCTTAATGGTTTAAAATACTCAGCACCAAAGCCAATTTCTTCTTTAAGCTCTCTGTTAGCAGCTTGCTCTGGCGTTTCACCCGGATCAATTAAGCCTTTAGGAAAACCTAACTGGTAATCGTTTGTTCCCGCACAGTATTCACGTACAAGTAGTAATTCGTTGTCTGCACTTAATGGAACAATCATCACCGCTCCCCGGCCACCGCCGCGAATTCGCTCATACTGGCGCTCTTCGTTATTAGAAAACTTTAGCTCTAAAGACTCCACAGTAAACAGGCGGCTTTTAGCGACAACATTGTTACTGAGGATTTGTGGTGGTGTTGGGTGCTTTTTCTGTGTCATTGGCGTTAATTTGCTATCATGGCAGTTAGTTCAATAATAAACCTTATAAGTTGAAATTCCTATGTTAAATTGGTCAAAAATCGATACCGTTTTGCTCGACATGGATGGAACATTACTCGATTTACATTACGACAGTCATTTTTGGCTTAACGTTATTCCTGCGCAACACGCATTAGCAAGGGGCATTAGCCTAGATGCAGCTAAAGCAGATATTTTAAAACGCTATCAAGCTGTGAGCGGTCAAATACAGTGGTATTGTTTAGATTATTGGGAGCAGCAATTAAGCTTGCCTATAATGGAGCTTAAACGAGAATCTCAGCATTTAATTAAAATGCGTGAAGACGTACCTCATTTTTTAACTGAGCTTAAAAAAGCAGGCAAAGAGTTAATTTTACTTACCAACGCCCACCCTGAGAGTGTCATGCTTAAATTTGAGCATACAGCGATTGATAACTACCTAGATGGCGTAGTGTCTACTCATGAATATGGAGTAAGTAAAGAGCAACAAAGTTTATGGCACCAAGTACAAAAAGACTTAGGCTTTAATAAAAGTCGTACTTTATTTGTTGACGATAGCATTGCGGTTTTGAATGCCGCACGAGAATACGGCATTGAGCACTTACTTGCAGTTGCTAACCCTGATAGCCAACAACCACATAACGAAATAGCCGATTACCTAAGTGTTACCGACTATCGTAAGATTATCTAACTCAGTTTACGTGGGCTAGATTTTTGGGTAACGCGCTTCTAGCCCTTGATATACTAACTTTGCAAAATCTGCATGTTCTGTATCAAGGCTTTTAACTACTTCAACTAAATGCTCGTTATCTTCTTGCCCGTTCCATTCTTTAATATAGCTACCATCTTTGTAACCGTGATCTTGGCGGAAAAAGTTTAACGTATTTTTACCTACGTAGCCGCGATATAAATCATCAATATCCATACCCATTTGCGCCATACAGCCGGCAAAGGCACCTGCATTAAACGTTTTATCAGCAACAGCAGACGCCGCTAATATCTCTAGTGTTTGTTTAAAATCATCAGCTTGTTGAGCATTACTAAGCTCAGTTTCAAGTTGCTTTGCTAAGTCTTCGTAGCTAGTTTCGCCGTCAATTCTAAGCGATAGACCAAAATGAAAAATATCAACCAACTCTAAAATAACTTGTTCAGTATCTGGTGTTTGTTTTTTCCACCATTTCCAACCATGATGATCTAGCATTTCAGCACACTCAACCCAAATAGCGCGGTACCATTCAAACCCTTGAGTAAACCATTGCTCATGTACTTTAGTATTCATGGCGTTTTGCATTTCTAGCATCACTACTAGCTTGTTTAAATTGGCAGACATATCAATTCCTGTCGTTTTGGTTGGCGTAATTTTCGTTGGTGTAATAATACAGATAAAATGCTGATTGTGCATTGCTGTATATTTTTATTAGTGTGCTAATTATGTTTATCGTGACGTCGTAAACTCATGCCATGAATCAATTAAATCAATGAAATCTTCAAAGCCACAACCACTACTTAAACCATTTTCTTCAAGCGCTAAATCGTCATCTTGATACGCTATTAGATCTTCGCTATCTTGATGAAGCGCATGGGCTTCAAATAATGCTTCGTCTTTCGTTAAGATTAAATCTATTTCTTGACCCTTCAGCGTTAGCGGCTCATAGCTTGAACTTACCGATGCAATAAGCGCTTGCACCATGGCCACTTTGTCTTTGCCTATTTCTTCGTTTAGCCAGCGACCAATAATAGCGTGTTCACTGCTTATTTTAATACGTAGCCCACTAATAGGGTCGCGAATAAATTGATATTCCATAGGGTTTGCCTGTAAATCTTTAATTGCGTAATTATATACGTAAACGCCCGTAAACCACAGGACATATAAAGCAAAATAGCGCCACAAGGGCGCTATTTTATTCAACTTTAAAGCCGTTAACTTCGCGATCTATAACGCGCTGCGTCAATGATCGACCATAAGTAAATAATAGGCACAAGTACAAAACCTACAAGCACATAAATTAGTGCATAACTTATTATAATAGCGAGTGCAAAAAATATAGCCGCTAAAATACGCCCTTGCACTAACTGCCCTAAACCAGGAAAAAATATATTACATAATGCTGCGATTACGTTACCGCCAGAACCTTGATCTGCCATACTAACCTCTGTATTTATTTGATTTTATAATTATTTACTTACACACTTTATGCCAATTTATTAAAGCTTACAAATCAAATAGTTAAATTAGCCTAGATTTAGAGAGTTAGTAAATTTTGCTAACTTTAGGTCAAATTAGCAATTTTTGTTATGCGTTTACGCTTTTTATTCGCTTAGTTAATTAGCAAGTTACTCGTTTTGAACACTATTTTATAAATAGCTGTTTATAAAAACAGTATTTTATTTAGCCTAACAAAAACACCTGTTATACTGGCCACAATATTGATTAAAAAGGCGTAACGATGGACGTTTCACAATTACTCGATGGCTTAAATGACAAACAACGCGACGCCGTTGCAGCCCCACTACAAAACATGCTGGTATTAGCAGGTGCTGGGTCTGGTAAAACACGAGTGTTAGTTCATCGTATTGCGTGGCTTATGCAAGTTGAGCAAGCCTCCGCTTACAGTATTTTTGCAGTTACCTTTACTAATAAAGCAGCTAAAGAAATGCGTGGCCGCGTTGAAGAAACACTAAAAGCGCCTGTAGGTGGTATGTGGATTGGTACTTTCCATGGTTTATCGCATCGTATTTTACGTGCTCATCACCGTGAAGCTAACTTACCTGAAGCCTTTCAAATTTTAGACTCTGACGATCAGCTTCGGATGATCAAGCGCTTATTAAAATCGATGAATATTGATGATAAAAAATGGCCTGCTAAACAATTTGGCTGGTACATAAGCGCCAAAAAAGATGAAGCACTTCGCCCTAAAGATATCCAAGCATACGATATTAACGAGCAAATGATGCTGCGTGTTTATGCCGCCTATCAAGAGGCCTGTGATAGAGCGGGCCTAGTTGATTTTGCTGAAATATTACTACGCAGCTACGAAGTATTAAAAAATAACCCTACGTTACTACGTCATTATCAGCAACGCTTTGCACATATGCTCGTAGACGAGTTCCAAGATACAAATACCATTCAATATGCTTGGTTAAAGTTACTTGCTGGCGATACTAACAGCATTATGATTGTAGGCGACGATGACCAAAGCATTTATGGTTGGCGTGGTGCTAAAATCGAAAACATTAAACGTTTTTTAACTGACTTTAGCGCAGAAACCATTCGCCTTGAACAAAACTACCGTTCAACCGCGACTATTTTGAAAGCGTCCAACGCATTAATTCAAAATAACTCAGAACGTATGGGTAAAAGCTTGTGGACCGACGGTAACGATGGCGAGCCAATCTCTATTTATGCAGCATTTAATGAGTTAGACGAAGCACGCTTTGTAAGTAGCAAACTACGCAGCTGGTTAAATGCAGGTAATGCCCTACAAGATGCCGCAATTTTATACCGTAGTAACGCGCAATCTCGTGTACTCGAGGAAGCTATGCTACAAGAAGGCTTAAAATACCGTATTTACGGTGGTATGCGATTTTTCGAACGACAAGAAATTAAAGATGCGTTGTCGTACTTACGCCTAGTAGGTAATCGTCAAGACGATGCCGCGTTTGAGCGTGTAATTAACACGCCAGCACGCGGTATTGGCGACAAAACATTGAGCCATATACGAGATTGTGCACGAGCAGAATCGTTACCGCTTTGGTATGCCGCAAAAGCAATTGTAGAACAACAGCATTTATCTGGTCGTGCTTCTGGTGCCGTAAGTAAGTTTGTAGAGCTAGTTGAACAAATTGAAGATAAAATTAGCGATCTAACTTTGCATGAGCAAGCCAAGTACACAATTCAAACCTCAGGCTTGATGGCAATGTACCAAGCTGAAAAAGGTGAAAAAGGCCGTGCTCGCGTAGAAAACTTAGAAGAGCTAATTAGCGCATGTGACCAGTACGAACTTCCTGAAGACGAAGAATACAGCTCGCCTTTACAAGGCTTTTTAGCACATACATCACTTGAGTCAGGTGAAGGACAAGCAGAAGAACACGAAGACGCCGTTCAAATGATGACACTTCACTCAGCTAAAGGCTTAGAGTTTCCGTTAGTGTTTATGGTGGGCGTAGAAGAAGGCATGTTCCCTTCTCAGCAAAGTAACGAAGAGTCTGGTCGTTTGGAAGAAGAGCGCCGCCTTTGTTATGTAGGCATGACACGAGCAATGGATAAGTTATACATTAGCCATGCTGAGAGTCGCCGTTTATACGGGCAAGAAAAATACCATAGCCCATCACGCTTTTTACGCGAAATACCTGAGGACTGCGTTGAAGAAATTCGTATTAAAACACAGGTTTCTCGCCCGCCTGCCGCCGGGCGTTTTAGCGCATCAGTTAGCCATGCCGCATTTGAAGACAGTGGCTTTAACTTAGGGCAACGAGTTTTGCATGCTAAGTTTGGTGTTGGTACCGTACTTAATTACGAAGGCAGTGGCGCGCAATCTCGCGTACAAGTTAACTTTGACGACCTTGGCAGTAAATGGTTAGTAACGGCCTATGCACGATTACAAGCTGTATAAAGCTCACCTAAGTGAGTTAGAACAACAACTAGCTGGCGCGTATCATCGTCAGCTAGTGTTGATTACGGGCAGCCCTGCTTGGTGTTATGAATTACTTAACTCATTAATAGATGAAAACAATGCACTTGTTTTATCAAAGCAGTGCGCGATTAAAAATTCGTACTGGCCTACTCGCACTCATCAAATTTTAGGTCAAGAATTTGCTCATGCTGTTTACGATGGTTTTAGTGGTTTGCACCCTGATAAACTTGCAGCACTTGCCGGCACTGTTAAAGCAGGCGGTATACTGTTTTTATTACTGCCCGAATTAGATGATTTAGCCTCTTGGCAAGACCCTGCTTTAAGCACAATGCAATCACACGGTCAGAGTATTGACTACAGTTTATTTAATCAACGTTTCACGGCTATTATAAAACTATTACCCGCTTTTCACTTTAGTGAAAAAAATGGCTGTATTAGTAATAACGCTAGCTATGTAATGCATAATAAAATTGATTATGAGCCACAGCAAAACTGTATTGAGCAAATAGTAAAAGTAGCTAACGGCCGTGCCAACAGGCCTTTACTCATTAATGCCGATAGAGGTAGAGGTAAGTCGGCAGCACTTGGCTTAGCCGCGGCAAAACTAGCCGATAAAAAAATCATTATTTGCAGCACTCAGTTTAAAGCGACCCATAGTAGCTTTAAACATTTAGCCAACGAGTTGAACCTTCAATACAACACTGAACATAAACAGCTAGCCAATTTGCACTACGTTGCACCTGATGCACTATTAAATGCGCTACCTGAGTGTGATTTATTACTCGTTGATGAAGCTGCAGCAATCCCTGTTCCGTTATTATTAAAAATGCTAGCGCATTACTCTCGTATAGTATTTGCAAGTACACTGGTTGGGTATGAGGGCAATGGTAGGGGTTATACCATTCGCTTTAGTAACTACATTAAAGCGCATTATAAAGCCTCTAAAGTTCTAGCGCTTGATGAGCCACTGCGTTTTGCTAAACACGATCCTCTTGAGCAACACATTCGAACCTTGCTTGCACTCGATGCACAATATAAAGAGTTAAGTAGTGATCAATTAGAGCAGCCAGTTCATAGCGAAATAACTCAGCAATCCCTTGTAAACAATGAGCCTTTACTGCAACAAGTTATTGCCCTGCTTGCATTAGCTCACTATCAAAGTAGTGTAAATGATTTACGCCAACTACTAGATACACCGTCGCAACGAATATTCATCAGCAGAATTAACAATCTATTAGTTGGCGTATGTTTAATCGCAATAGAAGGTGGTTTAAGTGAAGACCTTGCCCTACAGGTTACAAGCGGAGAGCGTCGCCCACAGGGTCATTTAATGGCTCAAACCCTCTCACAACTTAGTTTTAATGATGACTACTTCACACAGTTGAGCGCTCGCGTTGTACGAATAGCGATTGATCCGAGTTCTCACAATATGGGCTTTGGTAAAAAGCTACTTAGCTATTGCGAGTCGCAAGTAAAAAGCCAATGTAATTGGTTTGGTGCAAGCTTTGGCGCAACAGCGCAGTTACTAAATTTTTGGCAAAACCAAGGATTTGATACCGTAAAACTAGGTTATCAACGCGATAAAAGCACGGCAGAACATTCGGCGCTTGTGGTTAAATGCTTAAATAACAAAAGTGCGATTATTCAACCTTTGAAAAAGCAGTTTAAAAACGATTTTTTTTATGGGCTTTTAACACACTTTAAAACCCTGGATTGGCAACTTGTAAGTATTTTAATTGCAGGATTTAGCGATGAGTTAGTAAGCCCCGAGACTCGCGAACGATTAGCCTTGCTCGTAAACAATAGCTTCACTCAATTTAATATCTCTGCGACTCTTTGGCAGGTAGTGAATCAGTCTCCTTCTTGTATGTCTCAATTAACAGAGTCAGATAAACAACTTTTAATAAAGTTAGTGCTTCAAAATGAATGTAATGAAAAAGTAATTCAACACTTAGGTTTATTAGGAAAAAAGCAGCTTGAGAATCAATTTAAACATGCCATAAAAAACCTCACTAGTGCCATCTAATAACTCCTAGTTAACTATCTCTATTAAATCTTACCCTTCTTTAAGCTATTTACTTAATTTGTTCTATCCTTAAAGCATTAATAGGTAAATTAAGATAAAGGCATGGAATTAATAAACTTTAAAGTGGGCTGTAAAACAATTTCACTTAAAATACTCGATATTTTATTAACAGAACGCTTTGACAATAATCTAACAACTTTACCAAACAATAATAAAAGCTTTATTGGTGTTAAAGATTATATGGATATACCAACACCTGTTTTTGATTTGGGTATTATTTTAAATAATATCTCAACTGAGCAAAGTAATGCGAATGCACTAAAACAGCTCAGATCGTGGCAAGAAAAACTATTAAAGTGGTTCAATATACTTCAAAGTAGCTTATCGAGTAGCTCGACTCCTATTTCAAACAATGACACAGAACTACAAGATTTTGTTCTTTTTTACAAAGAATTCAACACCGATAATGAAGACTTAAAATTAACTATGTCTCGGTTTAACGACCACTTCCAATCAATACTAGAGACAATAAAAGAAGTTATAGCAGCCCATAATCGGAGTGATCATAAACAAGTATCCGTGCTGCTCGACAAAATGAATCGTAATAGCTTGATTCAACTCGAGCGCTTATTTGAGTCAGCTAAAGAGCAAATAACCTTAGACTATAAACCTATTATTGTTTTTACCACTAAAGACGGCTTAAACCCGCATGTAGGATTATTGGTAGATAAGGTTGAAGATAATATCGACTTCAAAAAAGAAGATATAAGGCCACTGGATAAACTTACCGAAATTGGCTTCGACATAGAGCCACAAACTAAAAATATGATGCGAGGATTAATAAAGCTTACACAAAAACACAGTTTATTAATTGATCCAAGCGCAATATTTAAACCGACGCAATTAGAAGAATCTGAAAATGAAGAAAGCCAAGCTTACGGACTATTTTAAATAGCTTTTAGATTGGGTTATAAGCTTTAGCACTGGAGTGATGAGCTATTAAAGCGACTCGTTAAGTTCGGGCTTTCTACAGTTTGAAGTCGGTGCGCTACACAGTAGAATGTCGTAGTGACCACAGCGGTGGAGAGCCACATAGCAAATGCTACACTATCATCGGTAGGAGCTTTGGTTTCACTACTGAGTTCGGCATGGGCTCTTGGCTATTTACTAAATCCCAGACAGCAAAAAACCCGTCACA
>NZ_JBBMQZ010000046.1:0-8181 GCF_038900275.1 Pseudoalteromonas sp. AS71
TCAGTCAACAAACGAAGACACCACAAAAGCGATAAGCTTTACAGTGGGTGATGTTGAAACAAGCACTTCAAGCCTTGCTCTTTCTATTGTAAGCAGCTCAAACACTTCACTATTGCCGACGAATCGTATTGTTTTTGGAGGGAGTGGCGCTTTACGGACAATGAGTATGTCTCCGGTAGCGAACAAGTATGGGTATTCAGACATTCGTATCCGTGTTAAAGACAGTCACGGTGGGACGAGAGACGATACATTAAGGCTCACTGTAAATAGTGTGAACGACGCACCAACGATCACAAACATAGCGAACCAGTCAACAAACGAAGACACCACAAAAGCGATAAGCTTTACAGTGGGTGATGTTGAAACAAGCACTTCAAGCCTTGCTCTTTCTGTTGTAAGCAGCTCAAACACTTTACTATTGCCGACGAATCGCATTGTTTTTGGAGGGAATGGCGCTTCACGGACAATGAGTATGTCTCCGGTAGCGAACAAGTATGGGTATTCAGACATTCGTATCCGTGTTAAAGACAGTCACGGTGCGACGAGAGACGATACATTTAGGCTCACTGTAAATAGTGTGAATGATCGGCCACGTATTACTGGAGCTAATTCGATTAAGCTGTTGACTAATGAAAGTATCGGTATTGATTTTAGTGTTAGTGATGAAGAAACACCTTTGGGTTCTTTAAGATTGGATGTTGATGCTGTGAATCCATCATTATTTAAAGAGCTAAAAGTTACTTTTATAAATGGAAAAGCCCACCTTGTAGTTGAAGCCTCAAGCCAAAGTGGAAGTACTAATATAGTTCTAAGGGTAACAGATGAGAATGAACTCGTTACCACTGAGTCTATAAGTGTATTAATTCAATCACCAATAGAATTAGCAATAGAGACCTCGGTTATTATTCCTTTAGATAAAGAGTCTACTGATATTGTAGCACCAGACTTTTCAGCAATTGGTGCAATTAAGGGTCAAGCTAGTGTAAGTGGTGGTGCTGCTACATATCAACTTCCGGTTCAGCTTACCCCAGGGCGTTCTGGAATGCAGCCAGAAATATCATTAAATTATTCATCTCGTAGTGGTAATGGTATTGCGGGGGTTGGGTGGGCTCTTTCAGCCGGTTCTAGTATTACACGCTGCGCTGCAACTTATGCACAAGATGGGTTTACACAAAGTCCACAATATAATAGTAACGATCGGCTTTGTTTAGACGGCCAGCGTTTAATTGCTACATCGGGCAGCTATGGTAATTCAGGTACACAATACCGCACTGAAATTGATAGTTTTGTGCGTGTAACGCAAAGTGGTTCACTAAATGGCACATCTACGTGGTTTAAAGCTGAGTATAAAAATGGTCGAGTGTCATATTTTGGTAAAACAATTGACTCAAAAGTAATACATGAAGGTAGGGCCGCTACTTACTCGTGGTTGGTTGAATATCAACATGATGCAACCGAGAACAATTATATTCATTATGACTATGCCTTATATGGAACTGCAGAGTTGTTGCTAGATCAGATTTCTTATACAGGTAGCTCGGTTAATGATAAAGGAGAGCAAAAAGTACAATTTATTTATGAGCCGAGAAATAAAATACACGAACGCTTTTCGTTTGGAGGTCGCTCAGTTGTTACACAGCGACTCCACAAGGTTGATATTTTTAACGTTAATCAAAATGTTTGGAGTTATGAGCTAAATTACCAAAAGAGTACTGCATCGGGTAAAGAGCTGTTAGATGAGGTTTCTCAATGTTTTAGCAATAATTACTGCTTACCTCCGACTTCATTTACTTGGAGTAATACTCAAGAAGTATTAATGCTGGAGCCTTTAGGCGGGCAAAGCAACATGCTTTACCCTAGCGAAAAATCAATAAGTAAGGTTTTACCAAGAGGCGATGTAAATGGTGATGGTGTAAGAGATTGGTCAGGTTATTTTGTTAATGCTGAGGGGGACTTTAGCCGCAACGATATAGCGTTAGATTCATGTCAGTTCAACCGATTTACACTTAGACATGAATGCAGCCAAGGGGATATTGACTTAGATGGAATAACTGATGAATGGTCAATTAAAAATCAAGAGTTAATGTTCGATTTGTCTAGTGAAGGATTAATTTCGACAAATATCGAAATGCCTCCTTCTTTAAAACCTGAATTACGAGAAAGCCATATACGGCAAATTGCAGATTTTAATAATGATGGTTGGCCAGACATATTACTTTATATTGCAAGTGATGCCCCTAAAATTGAACTTTACTTGCATCAAAAAAATGTAAGTAGACCTTACGTTCGCCCTGAATTTAGCTTTAGTCTTACAAAAGATACAGCTAGCGATTTGTATACCACTGTTCTCTTAGATGATTATACAGTATTAGGTGATATTAGCGGCGATGGCACAATAGATGTAATGTATGTTAGTACAGGAGCTAAAGATAGTATTCCGCCATTACAGGCCCGTCCAAAAACATTACTTTTAGGTGATGATAATTATCAAAACGATCATGCCTTGCCATTTAATGTGACTTTAGGAACGCTAAAGCCTCAGTTAAGTATGTTTATTGACTTAAATGGTGATGGATTGACTGATTGGCTTGGGTGGGAATATAACGAAAATATTATTTCTCTTACTTATAGATTAAATAAAGGGGCATTAGTATTTACAGAAAAACATACCCTTAGTAACAATCTTATAGAAACGATTGAACAAAAGGTGTCTTATATCGCTGGGGAGTGGGTTACGCGTAGAGTACCTAAATATGGAAGAGGCTTTCTTATTGAAGATATTAACTATGACGGAATACCCGAACTATTGATGCCAGGTAAGCGGTTACTGACTCGCTGCGCTTCTTTAGGTAGAAATCGTTTTTGTGGTGATCAGTTATATGGTGAATGGGAAACACGACCAGGAGATCGAAGCTCTTTAGTCCCAATTGATAGTAGTTCACTCGATAAAAGTATTTATCAATTTGATGCATTACATTTTAGTCAAAATAGTGCCGGGGAGTTGAGCGTAACTAAAAGCGAAACAAATCTGGTGGGGAACCCATATGATTCAGCATTTGTTGATGCATACGGAACAGGCTTAAGAAGCTTAGTATTTAATCATACACCAGAGCCTGGGTTTTCTAATCAAGGAAATGCTGAGGGGGCTTTTTCTGCATATACTGGACAATATGGTGTATTTATAAATCGTAATTATGGTACTGGTTCAGGAGTGAGCGGCCGTGATTATGCCCCTGTAGACCTTATGTTAGCGGCTAAAGATGGCCTAGGCAAAGAAGCCAAATGGCAACAACGACCTTTATCGAGTAGCAAAGTTGAATATGATTTACTGAGGAGCAGCATTATATCAGAGCCAGGGTATATTAATTTTGCATCTAGTATGTACGTTGTAAATTCATTCCTGCAAAGTAATGGTTTGAACGACACGACAGAAACAACGTATAGCTATGCAGGCGCTGTGTATAACCAGTTCGGCCGTGGTTTTATGGGCTTTAAAAGCATTATAGAAAAAGATGTAAGTCGAGGACTCGTTACACAATCAGACTTTAAACAAGTCTTTCCGTATCAGGGTAAGTTAGAGCGCCAAGCTACTTTTGCGGTAAATGACTATAACGTGCGAAGTTATAATTTATTACAATCAGCAAGTTTGGAAGCTAATGCATTAAGTTATTCAAGTACTGACTGGCAGGATAACCTGAACCATACTATATCAGGTGTTTATAATGTATATCCTCGTTCTACAACGCAGCTAACGCGAGATCTTGATTCTAAAAGTGTTGTTACATCTACCAATAAAACCATAATTGGAATTGATGAATATGCAAATGTAACAGCCAACTCGGTAGAGATTAATGACGACTGGGGAGTGTATACAACGTCCCAAAGTAGTACTTATCAAATCGATGAAAGCAGTTGGTGGTTAAATAAACTCACTAGTAAAACAGTGACAAAAAACGCAATTAAAGAGCGTAATAGTAATGATCCAATAACGAATATAACACTCGATCAAGAAACATCTAATACAACTGTTTATTCTCAATATCATAGTAGTCGTCAGGCTGGTGTAGCCGAAATTAGTGGTAAAATAGACTCAGCTATTTCGGGTAATGGCAGTACAATTACGACTGCTTTTAATGATTACGGCTTACCGCTTCTTGTAAGTCAAACAACCAAAGTACGCAACAGTAGCGGCAGTTGGGTTGACCAAACGCGGACGACATCAACTACGTACAGTAAAAATGGCATCAGCGAGGCAAGCGACGGCTATTTCCCCCACAAGCAAATCAATGCTAAAGGGCATATAAGTTATACCAATGTGAACCCCGCTACGGGGCAAGTAACACAAGCGCGCCAACAACTCAGTGGAAATAGTTATCAAATAACAAACATCGGTTATGATAACTATAATCGCCCTTATAGTGTACAAACTGCAGGGCAGCCAATTCAGTACAGTGCAGTACAAACACCGGATGCACAAGCTCCCGAACACGCAGCTTTACAAGTCTTAAAGGTGGCAGCCGGGCAACCAGCCCAAAAAATCTATATAGATAAGTTAGGTCGTACACTACGCACTGCCGTACAAGGTTTTGATAGTGATTGGATATTCAGCGATGTTGTTTATAACAGTGTAGGTTATAAAACGTTTGAATCTGTACCACATAAAGAGCATGCCTCAGTATTTGGTACATTTTATACCGCACACGATACACTCGGTCGCGTAACTGAAAAAGTAACCAATCAACACTGCGGTGATATGACTACAAACTACGAATACAGTGAGCTTGCCACAGGCATAACAGTTTATGATAGTTGTTATGGTATCACGCTAGATATGTCGCGTACTTACAATAGCCTTAAGCAACTAATGCAAACAACTGATGCAAACAATGGAATTACACGTTATAGCTATAATGGGCAAGGGTTACCGATAGTTATTCAAGATGCTAACGGCAATAACATTGTGGCAATGTACAATGCACTTGGTCAAAAAGTACAGGTAAACGATCCAAATCAAGGTATCACTAATTTCCAATATAATGGTTTTGGTGAATTACAACATGAATCCCGAGCGGATAATAAAACCATTAGTTATGTAACCGATGTACTTGGGCGCGTTACACGACGCACCGCGACAGGTGAAAATACGTTAACGTACAGCTATGATGGCGCTACCTACGGCCTTGGGCAGTTAAATCAAGCGGCAGGTAATGACGTAACAAAAAATTACGCATACGATAGTCGAGGCCGTCCTAGTAGCCAAACTATTATTGGTAGCGGTAAAAGCTACACCACTACCACATTTTACGACAGTAACTATGGTCGTGTAAAAGGGCTACGTTACCCGAATAACCTTACCTTAGAGTACATTTATAACGATGCAGGCTATCAAACGCAGGTAAAAAATGCCGCCAGTGGCTATGCGTTTAAAACTATCACTGAACATGATGTGTTTGGTAATATATCACAGGGGACATTAGGTAATGGGTTAAGTGAAAATACCGCTTACAGCCTTAAGAATGGTCAGATGACCCTTAAAACCATTGCTAAAAATAATAGCAATATCATGAGTATTAATTACTCAGCGTATGATGGTTTTGGTAATTTAAAAGCTGTTGATATCACCTCGGGGAGTATTGGCAACCAGCACAGTTTTAGTGAAAGTTACAGCTACGATGCACTGCACCGTTTAGAAAGTAACGCTGTCAATGGCATTACCACGATTGACTACAGCTATGATGCGGTGGGCAACCTGTTATCAAAATCGGATTACGCCTCACAATACGATTACACTAACGGTGCAACAGGTGGGCCAAATGCAGTAAAGCGTGTGCTACGCAGCGGCAGTTGGAAAATATTTAGTTATGATGCACGTGGTAATATGACTCGGGGCGACGGGCTTACCAGTGCCAGCTACAACGCGATGGATAAACCCACACAAATTATAAAAAACGGTAAAACCCTCACCTTTACCTATGGTCCACAACACATGCGCTTTAAGCAAGTGAATGGCAGCGTAACCACTTTTTATAGCGATAAATTGTATGAAGAAGAAATTGACGGCACCAAAACCACATGGCGAGCTTACATAGACGACATAGCCGTTATAAGCCAAACGACAGGGGCCAGTGCAAGTATTCGTTATACCCATCGAGACCGCTTAGGCAGTGCACGCGTATTTACTGACCATAACGGACAAGTAGAAGCAGAGCGAAATTTTGACCCATTTGGTAAACCACGGCTAGCCAGTGGCGGCTTAAAAGCATTTGGAGATTCAAAACTCGATGATATGGCGGATGCCAAAACACGAAGAGGCTTTACTGACCACGAACATTTAGATAATGTAGAGTTTATTCATATGAACGGTCGGGTGTACGATTACAACCTTGGTCGGTTTATGTCGGTAGACCCCGTGATTCAAAGCCCAACGAATAGCCAAAGTATTAACCCATATTCGTATATTATGAATAACCCGTTGGCGGGGACTGACCCGACTGGGTATGTGGCAGAAGATATTAAAACTAAGAAAATAATGGAAGCTCCTACAGGCTCCCACATAAAGCGCCAAACAGGAACTAAAGTTAGTGGCACTATTAATTCAGGCGGTGTGAAAACTAAGTTTTCAGCTACAATATCGAATAATGGTGCGGTAACAGGAAGTCACACTAGTAGTGCTGGAGGTCAATCTGTTAGTGGTAATTTTACTGGTGATATAGGCTCTCAAAAAAAAATTGCTAAACAAGGTAGTACCAATCAAAGTGGTGGTGCAAGCAAGGGGTGTCAAACATCCTTGGACTGTCAAGGCAGTGGAAATGGTTACGATAAAGATGATGCCTTTTATCATCAATATAAGTACAAAAACCAAATATGCTCAACGAGTACGGATGGCTGTTCAGTAGCTAATACTCAAGATGCTCTTGAAAGAAACTATGCACCCGGAGCCGATGGCAAGACCCCAATCACGAGTGAATCTGTCTCGGAAATTCGTGTAGGCCCCATATCTGGAGGACATGTAAACCACATTGTAGATAAAGAAAATAGTAGAATTGTTAATATTACACAGGACGACCATATATTTGCAAACGGCATAGTCATTCGCTCTGTAGTTCAGGAGAGCGGAAAAATTTACGTGGTAACTTACGGTGAAGGGATAAACCGACCAAGCAATTACTCTGTACTCAATGGTATATCATGGGCAGGCAATTACATAACTGCACGACCTGCATTCAACGCTCAAGACAGGAATATTAGAATGAATGTTTTATCGCGCACTCAACAAGGGAAGTCGATATTAATACGAGAGCATTTATCCAGCTTAAATGTGGGGGCGAAGTATTAGCATGTTAAAGGTAACTTCAAGCACAGGAAAGCACATCGTTAAATTCATTTTTATATTAATAGGTATAATTCACATGACATCCTGCTCAGAAAGCACCTTTCATGCACAGCAGAATATGGTCATCACTGTGGGTGATGATAAGCAATCCCTACTGCTACTGGATATAATCCAGAAATTCGCTAGCGACAATGAATACGACCATAAGACCCAAGCGGGTAATGCCGAGTACCTATCCCAGCAAGGTAAGTTTCAAGTGGTCATCAAGAGTACTTCCGACAATTCTTTTGTATCTATAAACAACATACTCAAAAAGCGATGTGTAAGCATCTCGGTCTATTCTAGTGGCGGTGCACAGGTAGCAAAAGAGGTTATGGGTAAAATAAGGCAGAAAATAATCCCTGTAATAGGTATAAACAAAAAAGAAGAATGTTAATCTGCCTGAGAATTTTACAAGAACCCTCACGGTTTTTATTGTTAACTCATCACCGTACATAGTCTTCCCAGCTTTTGGTTAAGGCTTAGATATTCTAAAATGATCAAAATACCAGCTTTGCTGGTATTTTGATCATTTTCACCCATTTCAATAATTATAAACAAAATAATTATAAACAAGACACCCATCCTAAATTTTGCACTTTTTGAAGTTAAAGGCTAGCCTTTGTTTAGTGCAAAAAAAAAAGCAGAATGTCTCATGGCTATCGCGAGAAAACGTCAAGTAAGTTTGGTTGATACAAAATACTACCATTGTATTTCACGTTGCATACGCCGAATAATTATAAACAAGACACCCATCCTAAATTTTGCACTTTTTGAAGTTAAAGGCTAGCCTTTGTTTAGTGCAAAAA
>NZ_JBBMQZ010000047.1:0-7365 GCF_038900275.1 Pseudoalteromonas sp. AS71
TAAATCCAGAGAAAAAAGAAGCAATGCGGGCGGCATAAAATTTAATTTGATGCGACAACTAACTTGAAAAACTCCGAATTAGCCCTTTAAAAGCTTTTATTTGCACAATGAGAAGTAAAAGAGGAGTAAATGAGAAAAGCCGAAAACAAAAAACAGTATTTTTATGTTTTATCACTACTCTAAAAGCGCAGCGCCTCTTAACCTCTTTGTGAATAATTAGCTCTTTAAAAGCTTTTATTTGCACAATGAGAAGTAAAAGAGGAGTAAATGAGGAAGCCAAAAACAGTATTTTTATGTTTTATCACTACTCTAAAAGCGCAGCGCCTCTTAACCTCTTTGTGAATTAATTAACTAAATATTTTAAAAGCCCTAAAAACAAAAAGCGGTGTTAATTTTAACACCGCTTAATGCGAAATATATATTTAGCTTTAGTAAGCTTGGGTTACAACATAGGTTTTATAACATCAAACACAGCTTCTATATGGTCGTCTCTGTCGTTTAGTGCCGCTATGTAACGGTATTTTTCGCCGCCTGCGTTTTCGAATATTTCACGGTTTTCGCCTTCTAGCTCTTCAAGTGTTTCTAGGCAGTCGGCGCTAAAAGCAGGACTGATAATAGCTACATCGGTAATACCTTCATCAGGTAAGGCTGCAAGAGTTGCGTCGGTGTAGGGCTTTAACCACTCGGCTTTACCAAATCGGCTTTGAAAAGTACTAATTACTTTGTCTTTATCAAGGCCTAGTTTTTCGACAACTAAGCGTGTGGTTTGTAAACATAAGCAGTGGTACGGGTCGCCTCGCTCTAAAAACAATTTAGGCATACCGTGATACGAAAAAACAATTTTTTGTGGCATACCATTCGCTTCTAAATCCTCACTAATACTATTAGCAAGGGATTCAATGTAACGGGTGTTTCTGTGATAGCCATTAACAAAATGCAGCTCTGGCACCCAGCGCCATTTACGCAGTACGCTCGATACGGCATCAAAGGTTGAGCCTGTAGTTGGGCTAGAATATTGCGGATACATTGGCAGTATAATAATACGCGTTAAGCCTTTATCTCGTAGCTCTTCAAGGCCTGCCTCTATTGAAGGGTTGCCATAACGCATTGCCATTACTACTTCAGTATTGGTATAACCTTGCTCTTTTAATAAGGTATTTAACTTTACACTTTGCTGGCGAGTAATGTGGGTCAGTGGTGAGCCGTTTTCGGTCCATATACTCTCGTATAATTTAGCCGAACGTTTTGGGCGTACGCGTAAAATAATGCCATGTAAAATTATCATCCATACCAAGCGTGGTATTTCTACAATGCGTGGATCTGATAAAAACTCACGTAAATATGTACGAAGCGCAGCCGCTGTTGGTGCATCGGGGCTACCTAGGTTAGTAAGCAGTATTCCCGTTTTTTGGTTAAAACGCCCATCATGGGGATTGTCAGTAACCGCAGAAAATCGCGACACAGAGAGCTCCTTCAAGCAAATTCAATTATGTATTTTATGCACATTGTAACGAAAAAAACTGCCGTTTAGATCAATCATTTAGCAGTTTTAATCATAATTCTAAATGGGGTTGGCTTTTTAGATTCTAACTGTTGGAGTTTTTCTATCGATTTGCGGCTAAATACGTGGCCTTTTGGCAACAACATTATACCTGCATGGCTGTGCAGAGCATGGCCGAGTGTCATTTGATCTTTTAGTTCATGGGCATTACAAATTAGCACTGATCCTGCTGAACTTTTTTGTTCGTGTAGTTTTGCATGGCTTGCTTCAAGCGCACGTACAATTTTGGGGTGATAAAACGAACCACTGTAAAGCTTTACACCCTCAAGTGCGTCATCGTGGCGCTGCTTTTCATCGCTTGCATTGCTCTGCTCAAATGCATCCCAGTAATCGCGCGCTAAACCCAATACCATAGCCCCTATTGGTATGTCGTTTCCGGCAAGACCTTTGGGCATTCCATTACCGTTAAAACGTTCAAACTGATAATAAATAGCATCTGATAAATCGTGTAAATGTATTGCTGGCATTAGCATTAATTGTGCAGTACTTGGGTGAGTATAAAAGGTCTTACGTTGTTGCTCATTTAACCTGTTTAGCGGTTTTTTATAAAGTTCAGGGTCCATAGCAAGCAAACCTATTTGCGCTAAATAGCCAGCCATTGGGGCAAGATCAATGCTTTTTTGCGACAGGTTTAAATAAAGCGCTATTTGTGTACAGGTATTTGCAATGTTTTGTGCTTTGTTGCCGTCTAGGTAGGGGTTTGCGTTAATAAAATTATATAGTAACTCTACAGTTGATTTGTGCTCTTGTTTTTCACGCTCGTTGGCGTCTTCAAGCTTTTTTAAAACTTGTTTTATTTGTAAAGTACGTTTATCTACTCGCTGCTCTAACGTGTTGTTTAGCTCTAGCAGCTCTTGGTTTTGCGCCTTAACTTGTGCTTCTAACTTTTGATTTTGTTTTTTTAGCGCAAATTTTTCAAGGCTATCTTTAATGCTTCGAAGTAATAAGTCGTTTTGCCAAGGCTTTTGAATATAGCCATTTATTTGACCTTGGTTAACAGCCGCTAGAGTTGTTTGTATATCGGCGTAACCGGTTAACAAAATACGTTGGGTGTCGGGTGCCAGCGCGCGCGCTTTTTCTAAAAACTCGGCACCGTTCATTACTGGCATACGCATGTCGCTAATAATTAAACCAAACTCATGATTTTTAAAAAGTGTTAATGCGTTTTGCGGATTATCGCAAACAATAACCGACAGGCCATTTACTTCAAGTAAACGGGTTAATGTGCGTAGTACTATTTCATCATCATCAATGCAAAGTACATCAACCTGATTCATCGGTGTGTTTGGTGTTGCTTGAGTCATTGCGCCGCCTTTAAATTACTTCTGGCTAAATAATAGCTTAAAAAATATTCTATGGTGAGTTTGTCCTGCCTTTATTTATAGCTGAATCTAAGTAATGTAGTTATTACCCATAAGTAGATAATTGCTAACACTAAAGTTGCAAATTTGCGTGTAACCAACTAAACATTAAGTATAAAGTTATCTATATGGATGAAAGGAATGAATGGATCAGATGGTAATTTTGAACGTGCTTTTTTAAACGAACAAAAGCTGCGCTTGGCCGCAGAACAATTACTTAAAGATAAAAGCACCGTTTTAGTTGCCATAAATAATGAATTACAAAAAAAAGTAGCCGATTTAGAACATCAACAAATGCTGTTTGTGCAAACTGAAAAAATGGCAACCTTAGGAACGCTTTGTGCAGGTGTAGCCCACGAAATAAATACCCCGCTTGCCTATGCAATGAGCAATATAGAAAGCTTACAAAACTCTACCCCTTTGCTCATCACGCTGCTAAAACTTAACGAGCAATACTTAAATAACGAAATTAAAGAGAGCCGTTTTAAACACGAAATCGACATACTCAATTTACAGTATCCGTATGCGTGGCTTTATAACAATTTACAGGGACAAGTTAACGACAGCGTTGAAGGTCTCAAACGAATAAAACAAATTGTGCATGACTTATTAAACTTTGCTCACCCCACCTCTTCGCAAGATAAACAACTCACCGATATAACGACTGGCGCTAATAACGCTTTAAGATTATTGAGTAACAAACTTAAGTTATGCGAAATAAAAACACGCTTTGAACCACTACCACTTATTTGGTGCAATTTATCATCTATTAATCAGGTTTTTGTAAATTTATTAATGAACGCTTGGCAAGCATGCGAGCTTGATTTAGAAAAAGGCTGCATTATTGAGGTGAGTATTTTTGAACAAGGCACAAATATATGTATTGAGGTAAAAGATAATGGCTGTGGAATGAGTGAAGACACAATAGCACATATGTTTGACCCTTTTTACACGACAAAAGAAGTTGGAAAAGGTACCGGCATGGGTATGACACTTGTATACGCTATGGTGAACGATCATGGTGGAAAAATAGAAGTTAACAGCACATTAGGGACAGGTACGACCATCCGCTGCCTATTACCTCTAAAAGTATAAACAAACGAGCAAAACCACATTGTAAATAAAAAGTTAACCAGCTAGCTTTTGAAGTTTAATGCTCTTTTAGCGTGTATTTTAATCTATTTGATGTGGTTTTTTCTCATCTTGAAATTTATCTGCATACTTAGACCAAAAATTTAGTTTTTTTCATTTCTTTTTGTTTGCATATGTTGCTAGGATGTTTGCAACAGGTTGTGAGTATCATAACCACACACATATTATAAGAACACAAAAAAACAGGGTCGTCACTATGCCAACATACCGTTTAAACACACTTGCTGTAGCCGTTGCTTTCGCGTTTAGCGCACCAAGCATTGTTAACGCAGAAGAAGCACCCGTGCAAGCTGCTAAAAACATTGAGCAAATTTCTGTATTAGGATCGCGTGTATCTAACCGTACCTCTACTGAGTCTTCTTCTCCTATTGATTTAATTGACGCTGATGATTTAACTAAAGGTGGTTTTACCGAATTAGGCCAAAGCCTGCAAGCTACAGCGCCTTCATTTAACTTTTCGCGTACACAAGTATCTGATGGTTCTGACTTATTTAGACCCGCAACACTTCGCGGCTTACAGCCAGATCAAACCCTTGTATTAGTAAATGGTAAACGTCGTCATAACCAATCAATTTTTGGCCTTAACGGTACAGTAGGCGCAGGCGCTGCGGGTACCGATATGAATGCTATTCCACTAACCGCACTTAAAGGCGTTGAAGTATTACGCGATGGCGCAGCGGCTCAGTATGGCTCTGACGCTATTGCAGGCGTAATTAACTTATCACTTAATAACTCAACAGGTATTACTACTGGCTTTGTGCAATATGGTGGCACTAGCGAAGGTGACGGCGATACAATTTCAGCAGGTTTAAATCGTGGTTTTGATATAGGTAACGAAGGCGGCTTTATTAATTTATCTCTTGAATACCGAGATGCTGATGGCACAAACCGCGCAGAGCGAGATACGGGTGGTTCGCTTGATGTTGAGCCTGGTACGCTAAGTGACGATGTGCGCTGGAGCCAAGGTAATTCAGAAAGTGAGTTTACGTCATTATTTTATAATATGGCCTTACCAATGGGCGACGGCGAGCTTTACTCGTTTGGTGGCTACTCAGAGCGTACGGCCCTAGGTAATGGTTTCTACCGTAACTTTAACGAAGCCTCTAAAAACGTAACACAAGTATACAGCGATGGTTTTTTACCGCGCATATATAACGAAGCACAAGATATTTCAGTCGCGGTTGGTTTTAAAGGCGATATTAACCCAGATTGGAATTACGATGTATCGGCTGTTTATGGCGAAAACCAATACGATTTTACATCACGTAATACAATTAACGCCTCTTATGCTGCTGAGTATTTATTTAATAACCCGAGTGCAAGTGATGCCGACATTGCTGCAAACTCGGGCCCTAGTGGCGGTTACTCAGGTGGTTTTAGGTTTGATCAAACAACCGTTAACCTTGATGTAAACGGTATTGTAGATATTGGCCGCAGTGAGCCTTTATATGTAACTGTGGGCGCCGAGTACCGTAAAGAAAACTACGAAATAGTTGCTGGCGATGAAGCGTCATACGCGTGTGGGTTAGCAAATACAGATACCTCTTACCCATCAGTAAACGATCCGGATCAATTTGCTGAGTGTGGTTTTCAGGCTTATAACGGCCTGCGCCCAGAGGCAACTAACGACAGTGATCGCAACAGCTACGCTGTCTATGTAGATGTAGAAACTATGATCACAGACGCATGGAACGTAAGTGGTGCGCTACGCTATGAGGATTTCTCAGATGCTGGCGACGATTTAATTGGTAAATTAGCAACACGCTATGAATTTTCAGATGACTTTGCAGTACGTGGTGCGGTATCTACTGGTTTTAGAGCGCCATCGCTTCAACAAAGTGGTTATACAGCCTTTACAACTAACTTAGGCTCAGACGGTACATTAACGCAGTCGTTTACGGCAAACACAGGTACAGCTTTTCCAAGTGCGTTAGGTGTAGATAGCCTAGAGCTTGAAACATCAACAAACTACAGTGCTGGCTTTGTTTACGATGTAACAAGCGAGCTTTCGTTAACGGTTGATTTTTACCGCGTAGAAATTGAAGACCGTATTACACTTGGCAGCTTACTTAGCACTGACGATGTATCGTTTAGCAGTGAAGCAGTTGCAGCGCTACAAGCAACGGGTGCAGTACAAGCTAACTACTTTTCAAACTCGGTTGACTCTACTACGCAGGGCGTTGATATTATTGCATCGTACCGTACAGACGTTGAAGGCGGTAATTTTGGTGTAACCTTTGCGGGTAACCTAAACGATACTAAAATTGACGGCGTAAATGCAGAAGACGGTATTCCTGAAGCAGTTGCATTTGACGACCTACAACGTAGCTTTTTTACAGACGGACAACCAAGTGAGCGTGCAACGCTTACCTTTGATTACGAGCACGATGCATACACATCAACTATTCGCTTTAACTACTTTGGCGAAACAGACGTAAAATACTTTGGTAACGACCATATTTCATTACCAGGTGAGCTTTCGCCTACCGGTTCGTTTAAACCAACAAGTACGGTTGAATCTGCTGTGTTAGTTGATTTAAATGTTAGTTACCAAATTAACGACATGTTTGCGCTTTCGGTGGGTGCCGATAACGTGTTTGACGAAACGCCAGACGAGCTAGGTGACGACGAAGTACTTAACTTTATCACCAATGGTGCATTTAAATACCCTGTACGCGCATTGCCATACGGCTTTGACGGCAGAACGTACTATGCAAAAGTAAGCTTTAGCTTTTAATTTTTAAAGCAAATTAAACCACATTAAGCGCGGTTATTAACTGCGCTTTTTTTATGCGTTTTTATTATTAAAATACGACCAAAAGAATGTTAAAAATACTTGCGCGGTTGAAAATTAAGCCTACAATCGCCATCTATTAAATAGGCTAATATAAAAGCCTCTTTATAATTTAACTTAAAATAATCATTAGTTGATAGGAAATATATGACTAAAAAATCTAAAGCAAAAACCGCAAGCAACAGCGCGGTAGACACAGGACGAGGCGTTATAAACCACAATGCACTAGCAGCGTTGGTCACCTCTAAATTATTTAAACCACAAGTGGTTAAAGCTAAAAAAGGCAAAGGTTCGTTTAAACGCAGCAACAAACATTCAGGACAAGAGTCCTATTTAATCGCGGCTTAAATAGCACCGATCAAATAGGACTTTTGAATATAGTAAGCGAGGTTTTATACCTCGCTTTTACTTTTAAAGCATTAACGGAGTTTTTCAAGTTAGTTGTCGCATCAAATTAAATTTTATGCCGCCCGCATTGCTTCTTTTTTCTCTGGATT
>NZ_JBBMQZ010000048.1:0-7109 GCF_038900275.1 Pseudoalteromonas sp. AS71
CGGTTTAGCGCCAAATGAATCTGAGATTAGATACAAGGATTCTAAAACTGTGGCCAAATTTTATTGACCACTACATAATGGTTATTGATAAAAACTATTAAATATAAAAAAAGGAGCTAATTAGCTCCTTTTTTGCGAAGGAAAGAAAGGGAATATTTCTATCAAACACGACTCTTTATTAAGTAAACATAGGGCTAACAATCCCATTTGTCCAAAGCATCGCTGTTACAGCTAAAATAATAACCAGTAATATTAACCCACACGTTACTACCGAGCTGGCGTAAATAAAGCCACGCTCTTCGGGGATATGCATAAGTATAGGTACGCCGGTATAGAGTAAATAGACCGAGTAAGCTAGTGCAATAATTCCAGCACAAACTACAAACCAGAGTACAGGCCAAAAAGCGGCGAGTGCTGACATAAACACTGGCGTTGCAGTATATGCTGCAAGTTCAAGTGTTTGTGTAAATGTAGGCTTAGAGCCAAATGTAACGGCCATCCAATGGGCTAAATAAGCCAATGCGAATACGCCCGCTATTAAAGCAAAATACATTGCGCCTGCAATTAGCAGAGCACTATCGTGTGTTAAAAATACGGGATCGCCGGCACCTATACTCCACCCTAAATAAACAGATGAGTAGTAGCCCATTATTGAAGGGAATAAAGCAATCAATAAAATATGTGACAAACTATAGGTTAAACTTTCATGGCGATTATCTATTGTTTGCCATTCTTCAAGTGGATGAGCATAAATGCCCCAGAGGTGATTCAATATCATAGTGCTTACTCCATAAAAGGAACGTATTACTGTTTTGGTTGGTTTATTTTTATACAGTCTTTGTACAGTTATGGTTCACTTATTTTGCAAAGTCAAGTTAACTAGCTATTAACATTATCAAGTCGGTGAGTGCTTTGATTTATCCCAAACAAAATTTCGTGTTAAAATAACGGTCTATCAAATTTATTTAGTAATGAGCAGTCGACGTGCCACATAGCCAACTTTTAGAGCCGATTAATAACTTTTTATTGTGTACCACCCCAGAGCAGTGGGTGCAGCAAGCAATTAAAAAAGAAAACTTATCAGTCATTTTAATAGATCACTTAATTTGTGAATTAAAAGCAGCTCAAAGTGCGATGTTTTTAATACGTAAATACGCGGTAGATAAAGAGGGTAGTGATGCATTACTCGAGTGGCTAAAGCCATTTGAAACGCTTATTTATAAACGAGAAGGTAATTGGCGCGATCTGGCAGCTAAAAATAAGCTAACTAAATCCATAATTCCTAAATCGAGTTCTTCATATGGGCAAGGGCTAATCGATAAAATGGTTTTGCTGATAAAAGAAGAGCTACATCATTTTTATCAAGTTCTCGAAATTATGGACGAGTACGGTGTTGAATATCGTAGTATTACACCATGTCGTTACGCAAAAGGTATGCTTCGTCATGTTAAAACGTTCGAGCCTGATGCATTAGTCGATAAGCTAATAGTAGGCGCTTATATTGAGGCGCGTTCGTGTGAGCGTTTTGCAAAGCTTGCACCGCATGTTGATAAACGCTTAGGTGATTTTTATATTTCGTTGTTACGTTCAGAAGCGCGTCATTACCAAGATTATTTAACTTTAGCGCAAGAAATTGCTGATTTTGATATTACCGAACGCGTAAACTTTTTTGGTGAAAAAGAAAAAGAGTTAATTTCTACAACCGATACTGATTTTAAATTTCATAGCGGTATTCCTACTGTTTAAATACCCTCATTTTCTTTTAAAAAATTAATATACTCTGTTATTTTCTGATTGCTAAAATTATGTTTTTTCATAATTTTAGCAATGCGACCATTGTTAATTATTATATCAATTCCTCTATTAAATTTTTGTAAGTATTCTTTGGCCCTATAATTTGATTTAGAGACAACTAAATATAGTTTATGAGAAGCAAGATTTGGCGATAAATACTCAATATTATTATCATCCGAATCTTCGGATTTAGTGTGTTCAAGCCAATATTTTCCAACCTCTTTAGTACCCGCGACTAAATCAATACGCCCTTGTTGTAGTAAATATAAGCTTGTAGGAAGGCTTTTTGTGGACGTTATTGCCAGATCCGTATTTCTAGCAAACTCTTGGCTTACAACGGCATTGTCTTCTATACCAATACTATAAGGAGTTAATGATTGAACTGTACCATCGAAATTAATAATACTTTCTTTTCGCTTAAAAACTCCTGAGTGAGCAACTGCAAGTGGACGGGAGTAGTAAAAAACTTCATTTCTTTTTAATGAATAAAAAGCACCTAAAATAGCTGTTTTTCTGTTTTTTTCTAATAGCTTTAAAGCGCGATTCCATGTCGTAAACTCTACTTCTCTATTAATACCTTGTGTTTTAAGTGCTGATTGGGCTATTTCATATAACCAACCATTATTGGGCAAGTTTTCGCTAAAATAGGGAGGGTAGTTTTCAGTAACAATTTGCCATGTTTGTTCGCTAAATACTTTTGTTGGAATGGCAATTACTACGATGAAAATTAACAGCTTAATCATTAAACCTCTCACTATTATTCAAATGTATAGATAAATAATAGTCAGAATTTTAAATTATGCGAAAGGCGTGCTAATTAATTCTTGTGATTGAGGGGTAACGACTAAATAAGAGCCTTGGGTGTACCAGTCACCTAGGACTGTACGAGTAAGTGTTTGTTCATTAACTTTATACGTATGAACATTAGGGCGGTGAGTATGACCATGAATCATATTCGTAACGTTATGTTTGGCAAAGGTTGCAAGTACAGCTTCATCGACAACGTCTAAAATTTCGATAGGTTTATCAGCCTGACTTAGTTTACTTTTTTCGCGGGCATTACGCGCTATTTTTTTACGATACCAAAGTGGCATTGCAAGCATCAATTTTGGCCACCACCAACCACGGCTCTTTTTACGAAATTTTTGATACTCAGTATCTTGAGTACACATTTCGTCGCCATGTAAAATTACGGTAGGCGTACCATATAAATCAATGACTGTTTGTTCATCGAGTAATGTCATTGCGGCCATGTCGGCATATTGCTTGCGCATAATGAAATCACGATTGCCATGGATAAAATAAACAGGTGTGCCACCATCATTAACGGCGCTTAAATGTTTTGCTACATCGGCACTCAGAGCAGTAATGTAGTCATCTCCAACCCATACTTCAAAAAAATCACCCAAAATATAAAGTGCATCTACATCTTTATTTAGTATATGTGTATTTAAAAAGTCAAAAAATGCAGCGCTGATGTCGGGGCGGTTTTCGCTTAGGTGTAAATCTGCAATAAAGTAAGTTTGGCGAGTCATAGGTTAGTCTATTTTTTATTAAATAAAAGCGGGCAGATGCCCGCTTAACTGCTCACAATAGTGTAAGCAAACGCTATTAGCTAACAGTAACGCTTTCGATGATTACATCTTCAAGAGGTACGTCTTGGTGAAAACCAGTACTACCTGTTGCAACTGCTTTAATTTTATTTACTACGTCCATGCCTTCTACTACTTCAGCAAAAACACAATAACCCCAACCTTGAGATGTTTCGCTGCTATGATTTAAAAAGTCGTTGTTGTTCACGTTAATGAAAAACTGTGCTGTAGCTGAATGAGGATCAGGTGTGCGCGCCATAGCTAAAGTGCCTACTTTATTAGACAGACCGTTATTAGCTTCATTTTGAATTGGGTCGTTTACTTCTTTTTGTTCCATACCTGGAACAAAACCACCGCCTTGAACCATAAAACCATCGATTACGCGATGAAAGATAGTGCCGTTGAAAAAATCAGCATTTGCGTACTCTAAAAAGTTTTTAACTGTGTTTGGAGCTTCTTTCTCAAACATTTTAATGGTGATGTCACCAAAATTAGTGTGTAGAACAACCATGAGTTTTCCTATATCCGGTTTAAATATTGGCGCTATTTTATCGTAGTTGGCTAAGATTAACAAAGTAGATGTTTGGTTTGTTATAAAGCGCTAGAGCAGGGGCTTTTCAAGTGGTAACATAACTGTTCAAGTAAATAGTCAAGGACTCAAAGTAAATGGTAAATATATACAACACACTCACGCGACAAAAAGAGCAATTTAAACCTATGGTCGAAGGAAAAATCGACATGTATGTGTGTGGTATCACCATTTATGATTACTGCCATATTGGACACGCTCGTACTTTTGTAGGTTTTGACGTTATTGTGCGCTACTTACGTCATATTGGTTACGATTTAAAATATGTGCGTAACATTACAGATATCGACGATAAAATAATTAAACGGGCGAACGAAAATGGTGAGTCAATAAATGACTTAACTGTTCGTATGACTAAAGCAATGCATGAAGATTTTGATAGTTTAAATATGCTACGCCCAGATATTGAACCAACAGTTACAAGCCATATGGATGAAATTATCGTTATGGTTAAGCGTTTGATTGAAAAAGGCCATGCCTATGTTGCAGCCGATGGCGATGTTTTGTTTGATGTATCAACGTTTGAGCAATACGGTGCACTTTCTCAGCAAGATTTAACGATGTTACAATCAGGTTCTCGCGTTGAAGTAGCGCAAGATAAAGACGATCCACTGGATTTTGTGTTATGGAAAAAAGCTAAAGCAGGTGAGCCATCATGGTCATCACCGTGGGGTGAAGGGCGACCGGGTTGGCATATCGAATGTTCGGCAATGAGCTCAAAACACTTAGGCGAGCATTTTGATATTCACGGTGGGGGTTCTGATTTACAGTTTCCACATCATGAAAACGAAATTGCGCAATCGTGCTGTGCAAATAACGGCAAGTATGTGAATACATGGATTCATACTGGCATGGTTCAGGTAAACAAAGAAAAAATGTCTAAGTCGTTAGATAACTTTTTTACTGTGCGAGAAGTTTTAAAAGCATACGATGCCGAATCTGTACGTTACTTTTTAATTTCAGGCCATTACCGCAGCCAACTAAATTACTCACAAGAAAATTTAGACCAAGCGCGTTCATCACTTGAACGTATTTATACAGCGCTTCGTGATGTAGAACCGGTAGAGTGCGATTTAGAAAGTAATGAGTTTGTTGCTAAATTTAGAAAAGCAATGAATGACGACTTTAATACACCAGAAGCACTACCTGTGTTGTTCGAACTTGCTAAAGAACTAAACCGCGTGAAAGACACTGATGCAGGCCAAGCTGGCAAATTAGCGTTTATACTGCGCAGCCTTGGTGAAGTGCTGGGGGTTGCTCAACAAGCACCGGAAGCTTTTTTACAAGGCGGGCAAGATGACGACGAAGTTGCGACAATTGAAGCATTAATTGTAAAACGTAATGAAGCACGTACGAGTAAAAACTGGGCTGCTGCTGATGAAGCACGTGATGCGCTTAATGCATTAGGCGTAATACTTGAAGATTCAGCCGGTAAAACAACGTGGCGTAAAGCGTAAGCGTTTAAAGTAATACACGTTAAACAAAAAAAGGGTTGCCAAATGGCAACCCTTTTTTGATTTTTTAACTGCTTAGCTGTGATATTTCTCACATGCTTCAAGTGTGTTTTCAATTAAGCTAGCAACCGTCATCGGGCCAACGCCACCCGGTACGGGTGTAATAAAATGCGCTTTTTGTTCAGCCACACTGTATTGAACATCACCGACTAATTTACCCGTATCTAAGCGATTAATGCCCACATCGATAACGATAGCGCCTTCTTTTATCCAATCTCCAGGTATAAATTCAGGTTTACCCACAGCCACAACTAAAAGGTCTGCGCGTCGCACATGTGTTTCTAAGTCTTGAGTAAACTTATGGCACACTGTGGTTGTACAACCGGCTAATAAAAGCTCTAGCGACATTGGACGACCAACAATATTTGACGCGCCAACTACCACGGCATGCATCCCTTTATAACGTACACCCGTTGAATCAAGTAAGGTAATAATGCCCTTTGGAGTACAAGGACGAAGCGCGGGCATACGCTGTGCTAATCGGCCAATGTTATATGGATGAAATCCATCAACATCTTTGTGTGGGGTAATGCGTTCTAAAATCTTTTCAGCATCAAGGCCTTTTGGCAGTGGTAACTGCACTAAAATCCCATCAACTTCGGCATCATTATTTAGCTCGTCAATTAAATCTAAAAGAGTTTGCTCTTGTGTGTCTGCTGGTAAATCAAATGATTTAGAGATAAAGCCAACTTCTTCACAGGCTTTACGTTTTGAACCAACATAAACTTGGCTTGCTGGATCAAGTCCAACGAGCACTACTGCAAGTCCTGGTGCACGTAAACCATTTGCTACACGTTCACTTACGCGTTCTGCTACAGCGCTACGTACTTGTTTTGCGATTGCCTTACCATCAATGATGTTTGCCGTCATGGGTGACCTTTAATTGGGGTTAATTAACTAGATACCGATACTCTAAAAACGAGTGCATAATAAAATAGGGGTAAAAATGCTAATAAAGAAAACATACTCTTTATATAACTCGTTTTATAATGTGCCTACTATTTTCGCAGAAAAGCATAGCAGCGCCAAGTTGCTTTTAATGTATATAACATTTGAGTTGTTAAATAGTTTAAATTTCAGCCTACTATTGTAATATTTAACCATTGTGCACTAAAAATGAGCACTTGATTGGTTTTATTAAAAAAACGTTTGACCTAACCCCGTCAAATCACTATTATGCACCCCGTTGTCAACGAGGTCACTCGCTAACAATAATAAGTTTCGGCGATTAGCGCAGTTTGGTAGCGCACTTGGTTTGGGTCCAAGGGGTCGCAGGTTCAAATCCTGCATCGCCGACCATTTTTATAATTTATTATAATCGAATAGCTTATTGGTAAACTATGAAGTTTTCGATGCGCCCATAGCTCAGCTGGATAGAGCAACGCCCTTCTAAGGCGTGGGTCGAAGGTTCGAATCCTTCTGGGTGCACCATTTGAAAACATGTAAATATAGCGGTGATTGTAGCTCAGTTGGTAGAGCCCCGGATTGTGATTCCGGTTGTCGTGGGTTCGAGCCCCATCAGTCACCCCATTTACAACGAATATCGGCGATTAGCGCAGTTTGGTAGCGCACTTGGTTTGGGTCCAAGGGGTCGCAGGTTCAAATCCTGCATCGCCGACC
>NZ_JBBMQZ010000049.1:0-4130 GCF_038900275.1 Pseudoalteromonas sp. AS71
TTATTTTTCGAGTCAACACTTTGTTTTAAACTTTCTTTTGGAAGATTTAAAACCGAAGTTTTATTTAACTCTCTGAGGTAGTTCGTGCCTCGCTATGCGTTGGCGTTTCCCGTCTCAGTGGGGTCGCATTATAGGGAGCGGCGAATTTTACGCAAGCGTTATTTACACAAAATAGTAATTAAAATTCAGCCCCAAGCAAGCACACACGATAAGCACAAGTTACCCACAAAACCCTGTTGATAACCCTGCTTTTGAACTTTAAAACTAAACACTTTTAACCTGATGTGATAAGTTGCGGTCACTTTTTTAACTCATGTATTTAGGCAGTATCCATGACAGACATAATAAACAGTATAAGTGCCCTTCTATGGGGCCAAGTTCTCGTCTACTTATTAATAGCAGCAGGCCTCTTCTTTACTTTTCGACTAGGCTTTATTCAGTTTGTGCAATTCCCACATATGTTCAAAGTTATGTTTGGCTCTCGTAAATGTGCCGATAACGAAATTTCATCCTTTCAGGCTTTTTGTACTTCGTTAGCTGCCCGCGTTGGTACAGGCAATATGGCTGGTGTTGCTGTTGCCTTATACCTAGGTGGTCCGGGTGCTATTTTTTGGATGTGGCTTATTGCATTAATAGGTATGGCTACAAGCTTTGCTGAAAGTACTTTAGCTCAGGCTTATAAAACAAAGGATGTTGAAGGCAATTTTAGAGGTGGCCCTGCTTATTATATGCAAAACGGTTTAGGTAAACGCTGGATGGGAACTTTATTCTCGCTATGCTTAATTTTAGCCTTTGGTTTGGTATTTAACGCCGTACAGTCAAACTCTATTGCTGCAGCATTTGAAGTAGCGTTTGATGTACCTAAGTATATAGTAGGCATTTGCTTGGTTATTGGCTCTGGTATTATTATTTTTGGTGGTTTGAAAACGATTTCTCGTTTTGCCGAAATGGTTGTGCCATTTATGGCATTAGCTTACTTGTTAGTGGCTCTTTATGTATGTGCTATTAACTTTACTGCACTCCCGGATGTACTCGCCCTTATTATAAAGAGTGCTTTTGGTATTGAACAAGCTGGTGCAGGTGCAATTGGTTATGGTGTTACACAAGCTATGATCCAAGGTATAAAGCGTGGCTTATTCTCAAACGAAGCAGGTATGGGTAGTGCAGCTAATGCCGCAGCTACTGCTACACCTTACCCGCCTCATCCAGCATCACAAGGTTATGTGCAAATGCTAGGTGTATTTATTGATACTATTGTTATTTGTACAGCGACTGCTTCTCTTATTTTACTATCGCAGCAATTAATACCTGAATCTGGTGTTATGGGGATTGAACTTACACAAGCAGCATTACAAGAACATGTCGGCGACTGGGGTACTTACTTTATTGCCATTGCTATATTGTTTTTTGCTTTTACTTCTATTGTGGCTAATTACTCTTACGCTGAAACAAATTTAATGTTTTTAGAGCACAACTCTAATAAAGGTATGTTTATCTTTAGACTTGTTGTTTTAGGTATGGTGATGTTTGGCGCTGTTGGTGAGCTTGGTTTAATTTGGACGCTGGCAGATATATCAATGGGTTTGATGGCTATTGTAAACGTTATAGCGTTATTTATGCTTTCAGGTGTTGTTGTATGGCTTTCTAAAGATTATAACGAGCAACGCAAGAAAGGCCTAATACCTACCTTTGATAAGAGTAAACATCCTAAACTTGCTAAAGAGGTCGATCCCGAGGCCTGGAAATAAACAATAAACAGCGAGCTACGGCTCGCTTTTTTAGTTCTAAAAATAACAAATATTACGCTTAACCATCTCATTTCTTATAAATAAAAAGTTATATTAATTTTAAAACTATTTTATATTTAATTACGTAGGATATTTGAATTAAGTTATCTATAAAAAGGAGACCCGATGGATGACATAACAAAAAAATACAGTATAGACACTACTGATTACCAAGTTGGGCAAGATAATGTACAAAAGTGGGGATTTGATATCCATAACCCAGTATTTGGCATAAGCGCTTTCTTAGTTGTTTTATTTGTAATACTTACCCTAGTTTTTGACCCTACCGTTACCCGTGATGCACTAACCTCGACTAAAGACGCCATAATTAATCAATTTGATAGTTACTTTATGTTACTAGCCAATGCTTTTGTAATATTTTGCGTTATTTTAGCATTCTCTCCTTTGGGTAAAATTCGTTTAGGCGGCGTAAAAGCTCGTCCAGAACATGGCTATATGTCGTGGCTTTCAATGCTGTTTGCAGCAGGAATGGGTATTGGCTTACTGTTTTGGGGAGTTGCTGAGCCAACTGCATATTATACTGGTTGGTATCATATGCCTATGGGCGTTGAGCCAAACTCACCGCAAGCACACTCATTAGCTTTGGGTGCAACCATGTACCACTGGGGTTTACATGGATGGGCGATTTACGCTGTTGTTGGATTAAGCTTGGCTTTTTTTGCATTTAATAAAGGCCTTCCTTTATCTATACGTTCTGTTTTTTATCCATTATTTGGTGATCGTGCCTGGGGGTGGCTTGGTCATATCATCGATATACTCGCTGTACTGTCTACTTTATTTGGTTTAGCTACATCGCTAGGCCTTGGCGCTCAACAAGCTACCAGCGGGATAAATTATCTGTTAGGCACTGATTATGGGACTGCTTTTCAAATATCTGTTATTGGTTTAGTAACGTGTATTGCAATTTTCTCTGTTATTAGAGGTATTGAGGGCGGTGTTAAAGTACTGAGCAATGTTAATTTAATTTGTGCATTTATTTTATTATTAGTTGTTATTGCCCTTACTTTCTCTGATGCAATTACTGCTGTTTGGTTTACCCTTGGGGCGTACGTAGAACACTTTGTACCTTTAAGCAATCCTTTTAATAGACCCGATGAAGATTGGATGCACTCTTGGACTGTGTTTTATTGGGCATGGTGGATATCATGGTCGCCGTTTGTTGGGATGTTTATTGCTCGAGTTTCAAAGGGGCGCACTGTACGCGAGTTTTTACTCGTCGTCATTGGCCTACCAACGCTTCTTAGTTTGGTTTGGATGGGCGTATTCGGAAATATGGCAATTACACAAGTTATAGATAAAGTTGGCCCACTTGGACAAAGTGGTTTAACTGATATCTCAGTGACTTTATTTCAGGTATACGAGCAGTTACCACTTTCTAGTTTTATTTCTATTATTTCTATAGCACTCGTTTTGGTATTTTTTATAACGTCGTCTGATTCAGGATCGCTTGTAATAGATGGTATAACTGCGGGCGGTAAAATAGATGCACCAGTGCCACAACGTATATTTTGGGCTACAGTCGAAGGCGTGATTGCAGCAGTATTGCTTTGGGTTGGTGGCTCGCAAGCATTGCAAGCGCTTCAGTCTGGCGTAGTTACTACAGCTTTGCCGTTTTCAATAGTACTTATTTTAATGTGTATTGCGCTTATTCAAGGCTTGTTGAGCGAGTATCCAATTTACAAAGCTCAGAGTAAACTGCAATAACAATTTATCCTTTATAAGCGATCCTCAAGGGTCGCTTATAAAACATTAGCAATTCGTATAACTAAGTACTAAACGCATTTCTTATACTCCTATATTAAATTTATTTTAGACACCGCACTTCAATTACATTCATTAATGCCACCCCCCGTTAAAACTTAGCTATTTTTAGAGAGCAAACCTTACGTTAGCAGAGTTAAAAGCATTTGATTTACTAAAACATAGGTGCAGGAGTAATTGCCAAGAAAATTGAATAGCCAGCGTTCTAATTTTTCTTTGTTATTAACAGGTGCTCTTATTCACAACTAATTATACCAATTCAGTTAATTTAACCAGATTGGATAGAAGCATTAACGGTTAAATACAAACTGGCAGCTTTATAAATGTATGATGATGAAACTTTAAGATATTAAAAAATAGATATTAAAGGTAAGTAGGTATTAAAAATAAGATTGGGAATCTAAATAAGGATAATTTTTGAATATTTTAAAAATAGAAGTGATTTAGAATTTAAATGAATTTTATCTGAGGATTTTAGTAAAAATGGTGCCCGAGGCCGGACTTGAACCGGCACGACTTGTTAGTCGAGGGATTTTAAATCCCTTGTGTCTACCAATTCCA
>NZ_JBBMQZ010000050.1:0-3668 GCF_038900275.1 Pseudoalteromonas sp. AS71
TTATATTGTTAAAGAACGTTGCGATTAAAGTTAAACTTTATCTCGCTAGGGCTGCGCATATTACGCTTTCCTATTTTATTGTCAATACTTAATTTTGATAAATGCTATATTTATCAATGCTAAGTTTTACTCAACACCCTGAGTTGTTTGGGTCTCGCTAGGCGTTGACCTTTCCCGTCTCAGTGGGGTCGCATTATAGGGAGATCCGAAAACAGATCAACCCTTTTTTGAAGAAAACTTGAAATAACATACTGTTCGGTGAGTATTTAAGCTAAACACGTCAAAAACACAACATAACCAGCAAATTATTAACAACTAAAGGCGCTTTAACTCTTTTTATATTTAAAGTAGAGCTAAACGATCTTCATATAGAGGCTTACACCCCAAATGATCAATACGATCGTTAGTGAAAGTGTTACCGCTGCAGATCCCATATCTTTGGCTCTACCTGATAATACATGTAATTCTGTACTTACCCGATCTGTTAGCGCTTCTATCGCTGAATTTAATAATTCAACTATTAGTATAATAAGCAGTGAGCTGATTAATATCGCCCAATGTAATAATGATGAAGCAAGCCAAAATGAAATGGGAAATAATATAAGGCTTAATAATAGCTCTTGCCTAAACGCAGCTTCTTCTTTAAATGCTGCTTTAAAGCCAAGGTAGGAACAATAGGTTGCTTTAAAAACACGCTTGAGGCCTAAGCCATTTGGTTTTAATACATCTTTCATTAATAAACTCTACAAATGAAGGTCAAAATAAAGCCCCGCACTGCGAGGCTTTTTATTTATGCTACACCGTATTGATCACGGTAAGCTTTAACTGAGGCTAAATGCTCGTCCATCGTCCCTTGATTTTCAAGGTAACTAATAAGATCAGCTAATTTTACGATTGATATCACTTTAGTACCAAAATCGCGTTCAACTTCTTGAATAGCTGATAACTCAGCCTTACCTTTTTCTTGGCGATCTAATGCGATCAAAACACCGCTAAGGTCTGCACCATTTTCGGCAATGATTTCCATTGATTCACGAATAGCAGTACCTGCGGTTATTACATCATCAACTAGCATTATTTTGCCATTGAGCTCTGAACCAACTAATGTTCCACCTTCACCGTGTGCTTTTTTCTCTTTACGGTTAAAACAGTACGGTACATCTTTATTATAATGATCAGCTAATGCAACAGCTGTTGTTGTCGCTATTGGGATACCTTTATATGCAGGACCAAATAATACATCATACTCTATCGCTGAGTCTTCTAATGCAGCAGCATAAAATCGACCTAAACGCGCTAAATCACGGCCTGTATTAAATAAACCTGCATTAAAAAAGTACGGACTTATTCGCCCTGACTTTAAAGTAAACTCACCAAATTTTAATACCCGCTTCTCTAGGGCAAATTCTATAAACTCTTTTTGATAATCTTTCATATCTAGTGGCCTACCTATTTATGCTAATGCTTGCTTTTGTACGTCAATGATTTCACGAATAGAATGTTTAGCTAAAGTAAGTAACTCATCTAGCTCATCAAACGAGAAAGGTTCGCCTTCGGCTGTACCTTGAATTTCAATAATTTTACCTGTTTCGGTTAAAATTACGTTCATATCAGTCTCTGCTGCTGAATCTTCAATATATTCTAAATCGCTAATTGCTTGACCTTTATATATACCGACTGAAATAGCTGCAATCATATGCTTAAGTGGGTTTGAATTAATCATACCTTTGGCACGCATATGCGTTAGCGCATCAACAAGTGCAACACATGCACCACTTATAGAAGCAGTACGCGTACCACCATCAGCTTGGATTACATCACAGTCAATGGTGATTGTGTTTTCGCCAAGTGCTTTTAAATCAACAGCAGCACGAAGTGCACGTGCAATTAGGCGTTGAATTTCCATAGTACGACCGCCCTGCTTACCACGTGCAGCTTCTCGAGCATTACGCGTATGCGTTGCTCGCGGTAACATACCGTATTCAGCATTGATCCAACCTTTACCCTGACCTTTCATGAAGCGAGGTACGCCCGATTCAACAGTAGCTGTACAAAGTACTTTGGTGTTACCAAACTCAACAAGTACTGAACCTTCAGCATGCAAAGTATAGTTACGTGTAAATGTAACAGGTCTAATTTGGTTAGGTGTTCTTTCGCTTGGACGCATCGATGATCCCCTTAATTCAGAATTTGCGACATTATAAGTGTATGTGGGTATAGATACCATGCTGATTTAAATAAATAGCTGTATGCAAAATATTCAGTGTATTAAATTTTCCCTAGAGCTTAAGCAGTGTTACGGTATAATCATCGTAATATTGTATTTATAAATTTAGGAAAATATCCATGATCCACAGTATGACAGCTTATGCGCGTCGCGAAATAAAAGGCGATTGGGGTACTGGCACTTGGGAAGTTCGTTCAGTGAACCAGCGTTACCTTGAAACATTTATTCGCGCACCAGAGCAATTTCGTGGCATGGAGCCAGTTATTCGTGAGCGTTTACGCAAACACTTACAACGCGGTAAGGTTGAGGTTTTTTTAAAATTTGTAGCAAACCCTGCTCATGTTGGTGAATTATCGATTAACCAAGCGCTTGCTGAGCAACTTATAAATAGTGCTAAGTGGGTTCAACAACAAAGTAACGGTGATATCAACCCTGTTGATATATTACGCTGGCCTGGTGTTATGGAAGCTGAAGAACTTGATATGGATAGCGTTAATACAGCGCTAATTGTTGGCCTTGATCAAGTAATTGAAGATTTTAAATCAGCACGTGGCGATGAAGGTGCAAACCTTCAAGAAATGATAGCAACTCGTCTTGATGCAATTTTGGAGCAAGTAGAAATTGTAGAAACGCACATGCCAGAAATTGCTAAATGGCAGCGTGAAAAACTGGCTCAAAAGCTAGAAGACTTAACAGCTAATATTGACGAGTCACGCCTTGAACAAGAACTCATTTATCTTGCGCAAAAACAAGACGTGGCTGAAGAATTAGATCGCTTAAAGTCTCACGTTAAAGAAACTAAAAAAATCCTTAAAAAAGGGGGCGCATGTGGTCGCCGTTTAGATTTTATGATGCAAGAATTTAATCGTGAAGCAAACACGCTAGCATCTAAGTCTATTAATAGTGATATTACGACTGCCGCTGTAGAGCTAAAAGTGTTGATTGAACAAATGAGAGAACAAATTCAAAATATTGAATAGTTATCACCCAATTATGGCATATTCATAACTTATAGAGACCCGGGCTTGGCTCGGGTTTTTATTAATGCCAATAATGACATTTTGAATATTTTTACCAAGTATCTTCGCCTAATGTGAGACTCTCACCTTCAAATCACTCTATATTTTAAACATTAAAAAGCCCGAGACTAGGCTCGGGCTTTTTGGTAACTATTAGCTAGGCTAATAATTACGCTTAAACGTTACTACAACGCACCTACGCCTAAAGTAAGAGCGCCACCTTCATATGACACTTTATTTTAGACATTAAAAAACCCGAGACTAAGCTCGGGCTTTTTGGTAACAATTAGCTAGGCTAATAATTACGCTACGATAGTTGCTACAACACCAGCACCTACAGTACGGCCACCTTCACGGATAGCAAAACGAAGACCTTCATCCATCGCGATTGGTGCGATTAGAGTTACTGTCATCTTGATGTT